>JBIKIB010000008.1:0-28728 GCA_044361845.1 Chitinophagaceae bacterium
ATGTCATCAGCGGTGTAAATAAAACATGACCACCATCCTGACCAATATCCGCCAGCTTCTAAATGTCCGTCAGGACACTATGCTGCTGCATGGACGCGCAATGTGCGGTCTTCCTGCTATCGAAGATGCTTACCTTGTGATAGAGGACGGGATCATCGCTGCATACGGCAGCATGAAGCAATTCCCGGATCACTACCATCAACATACAGATACCATTGATGCCAGAGGCGGACTTGTCTTGCCTGCCTGGTGCGACTCCCACACGCATCTGGTTTTCGCAGGCAGCCGGGAGTCTGAATTCGTCGACAGGATCCGTGGCCTCAGTTATGCTGACATTGCCGGGAAGGGGGGAGGGATCCTCCACTCCGCCCGTTTGCTCAACGAGACATCCGAGGACGAACTCTTCCGGCAGGCATGGCAACGGTTGCAGGAGATCGCATCTCTAGGAACGGGGGCCGCAGAGATAAAAAGCGGGTATGGGTTGACGTTAGATGGTGAATTGAAGATGCTCCGTGTCATCAAACGATTGAAGGAGAAGTCTCCTGTCTCTGTCCGCGCCACTTTTCTCGGGGCTCATGCCTATCCGGCCGAATACCTGGATGATCACAGAGGATATATTGATCTGATCAAAGACCGGATGCTTCCTGCCATTGCGTCCGAAAACCTGGCGGATCATATTGATGTCTTTTGTGAAAGGGGTTTCTTTTCGGTGGAGGAGGCGGAGGAGATCTGCCGTGCGGGTATGGCATACGGATTGATCCCTAAGATCCATGCGAACCAGCTCAGTCTCTCCGGCGGTACGCAGCTTGGTGTCTCGCTCGGGGCAATGAGCGTCGATCATCTCGAGACGATGGATGAGGATGCCATCAGCGCCCTTGCGGGATCCTCCACGATCGGTACACTGCTCCCAACAGCAGCCTTTTTCCTCCGGATGCCTTTTCAACCCGCACGACAGATCATCGATGCGGGTTCTGCGGTAGCCCTTGCATCCGATTACAACCCCGGATCCTCGCCATCCGGCAACATGAACCTTGTGGTATCAATGGCCTGTATAGGGATGCGTATGCTCCCCGAAGAGGCCATCAACGCTGCCACCCTCAACGGAGCCTATGCCATGGGGTTGGGCGAAAGCCTTGGCAGCATTACACCAGGGAAAAAAGCCAATATCATCATCACAAAGCCGGTACCTTCTCTGGCGTTCCTGCCTTATGCCTTCGGAAGCCATCAGCTTCGATGCACGATCATTGGAGGACAGATCTTCCCTGCGCAGGTATGAAAATGGCCTCGCATCATGACAAATTATCCTCACTTCGCTTTCCGGCAGCTATATCCATCCCCTTCGAATCCGAAAGGCAGATCTGTGATGCATTTCATCATAAGACGATCTTTCTGTTTTAGTATCCATTGAAAATCAAATATTTATGCAATTCATTACACCTAATGATACAGCCCTGACGGGTTATCGTCTTCAGCGGATCGTGGCTTGAGATAAAACTGCAGAAGTGATGCAAGATTAAAAGATTGTAAAATTCTTTTTTAAGAATTTATGACATTGTAAATCATTGTTCTATACACTTTTTATTTTCATAGTACATAAAACTTTCATGTATTACATTATCATGTTGTTTTATATTCATTGGGAAATAACTATCATTGCATCAGACATCAATACGACATCATATACAGTCCCTTTCAGCATCAAATAGGCCATCCGTTTTGATCCCGGGACTTACCTTTCTCTTTGAGTTGTTTTTGTATGCACGGGCGACGTTTCTACGTTGCCTTCTTTTTTTTATAGCTCACAAAGCGACTTCGTAACTTCAAGGGCGTATTCTGACCATTTACTTTGTCACATGCCCATCTCTCGGACACAAGAAAAAAAAGACTTCACCTTGCTGCATGAAGCCATTCGTCGCGGAGAGAAACCGGCGGCGTTGGCTTTCTTACGGGATATGGTGGAAGAGATAAGGCCGCCTGCGCATTTGCCTCAGCGTGGGGAGGAAAACCTTATGGCTCTGCTGTTGAAACTTGAAGCGGTCGCCGATCTGAAGGATGACCTCAGCTTATCGATGATGATCTGTCTGGAGCAGGCCGATCTTTTTCCTTTGTTGACCGAGAGTGGGATGGCGCTTTCCAGGAGTCTGGGAAAGGAGCTGTTCGGTCGCATCAAGCATAAGATCATTCCCGCACTGCGTGATGAACGGGATTTCAGGGAAGTGATCGATATGGTCTTTTACGAACCGGATGATTATGTGTGGGTGGAGAAGATCGGGAATGAGCTTTGGGCGAAGCTTTTCAGTGTGATACAGACATCTCCCGGTCACATGGAGAAGATGCTTGGGGAGCAGGTCGTCAAGGCACTTGGCGTGCTTTCCGTGCGGGTTGCCCATCTTGGTTTTGAACCTGAAGTTTTTCATTACCTCCCGGATCGTGAAGAAAAGAGCGAAAACCCATTTCTTCAGCAGCAGCTGCAGGTGCATGAGTTGCATGTCAGGCTGACAGAAGTGGACCGTTACCGGCTCTATGGTGCAGCCCAGGGTCTGCGGAATGCCCTTGCGGATTGTTACAGGGCGATCCGGTATATTCGTACAAGGACCCATGAAAGGGGTGCAAGTCTGTCACAAACCTTCATCCTGTATCAACTGGACAGGTTGCTGGGGCGGATCACCCTATTATCAGATATCGTTGATGGGGATGATGCGGTGGACATTCGGAAGGTCGCGGAATATTTCATCCGTGTCGTGCGCAACCAGAATCGTAAGTACAGCATCCGGGAGTTTTTGTCTCAGACAACCGGGTACCTGGCATATCAGATCGCGGAACAAAAAGGGCTCAAGGGAAACACCTACATCACGACGACGAAGGAGGAGTACAGGAGCATGTTGTTCAGCGCGATGAAAGGCGGACTGATCGTGAGTTTCGTCGCCCTTTTCAAGAATCTTATCGGGATGTTGCGGCTTGCCCCTTTTTGGCAGGGGCTTTCGTACAGTCTGAATTACAGTGCAGGGTTCATTCTCATTGACCAGACGGGGTCAACCCTTGCCACCAAACAGCCCGCTTTCACGGCAAATGCAGTGGCGGGAACCATTGACGGCAGGTATGGGCTTGCTGCTGCACGGACTGACAACCTCATGCGGACCATGGCCCGTGTGTCAAGGAGTCAGCTTGCATCTTTCGCGGGGAACCTGCTCCTGGTTTTCCCTTTGACGTTTCTGCTTGCATGGATATTCGACTTGGTCTTTGGATTCAAGGTCGCGGAAGGTGCCGCCGCATGGGCATTGTTGCGTGACCAGCATCCCTTTCAGAGTCTCGCATTGTTATATGCCTGCAATACGGGTGTGTTTCTTTTCCTCAGCGGGATCATTGCCGGATACGTACAGAACAAGATGATCTATGGCAAGATCTCTGAACGGATCATGCGCCATCGTGACTTACAGGCTGTTTTTTCCGCGAACAGGCTGCAGCGGATCGCTGCATTCTGGGATAAGAATGCCGGTGCTGTCATTGGTAGCATAGCCCTTGGATTCTTTCTCGGAATGGCCGGTCTGGCCGGAAGATTCTTTGGCCTTCCCTTCGATATACGCCATATCACCATATCCGCCGGTAATGCTTCCATCGGGCTTTATGGGATCGGATACGAAAATATCCCGTTGCCGTTCCTGGTAACGGTGTTCTGTGGTGTACTGATGATCGGCTTGGTGAATTTCGGGGTGAGTTTTTCACTGGCTTTTTATGTGGCCATGCGGTCGAGGGGGCTGCGCCTGAAGGAATTCCCGGCGTTCCTGAAATCGCTCCTGCGGTATTTCGCAAATCACCCAATGGACTTCATTCGGGCGCCGCGCTAAGTTGGCACATGCGATCCGGGATCCAATTGCTGATTATATCATGGCAGGATCAATTCAATTCTTTGTATTTATTTTTTTACTTTTAGCAAAAGCACCGGTTTCGCCTATACCCTCACATATAACCCATGATCATGAAGCATTTCAATGTCTGTTTGAAACAGGATGTGCTGAAGCGGACCAGGATCCGTCGTTATGAGACCAAACTCGGGGAGAGGATCGGTGTGGTCGGGGATCCGTTGGACCTACCCGGATGCCTGGAGCGATCGACCGCCCGGTATGTGTTATTCGGCGTCCCCGAAAGCATCGGCGTGCAGGCGAATCACGGTATAGGTGGTACAGAGACCGCCTGGTCGCCGTTCTTAGAATCCTTTTTGAATATCCAGAGCCTCGACCGGTTCACAGGGGAAGAGGTCCTGCTTGCGGGGGCGTTCGATTTCAGTCAGGTCATGGAGGTGATCGATCGACATTCCAACGCCCATGCGGAGAAGCTCGATGCTTGCCGGCATGCCGTTGCCAATATCATCGATGATGAAGTGGAACAACTGGTTCGGATGATCGTCATGGCCGGTAAGATACCTCTGCTGATCGGAGGTGGACATAACAACTGCTACCCCATGATCAAGGGGGTGGCGAAGGCCCTGCATAAGCGTGGAAAGACCGATAAGGCGAAAGTCAGTGCCGTCAACCTTGATGCGCATGCCGACTTCAGGATCATGGAAGGACGCCACAGTGGCAAT
Organism: Chitinophagaceae bacterium; assembly: GCA_044361845.1. Taxonomy (GTDB): domain Bacteria; phylum Bacteroidota; class Bacteroidia; order Chitinophagales; family Chitinophagaceae; genus Pollutibacter. Next base: position 4,583 of record JBIKIB010000008.1, read on the forward strand.
GGCTTCCGCTATGCCATGGAGGAGGGTTTCCTGGGCCGGTATGCCGTCATTGGCCTGCATGAGCATTACAATCCCCAGAGCATGGTGGATGACCTCTACAGTCATGAGGACATCCATTACACATTCATGGAGGATATTTTCCTGCACGGCAAGCGCAGTTTCGCGGATGCCATGGCGGAGGCCTTTCAGTTCATCGATGACCAGTATGTGATGGTCGACCTCGATATGGATGCGATTGAGCATCTGCTGTCGAGCGCGGTGACACCTTCAGGAATTTCGGCTATGCATGCCCGGCAGTACATGAATTTCGCCGGCAGCGATCCCAAGGTCGCGGGTTTGCATATCTGCGAGGGGGCTGTCCGACTCGACAGCGGACTGGAGGCTGCCCAGACGGGCAAGCTGATCGCGTACCTTGTCAGTGATTTCATCAAAGCCAATCTTTGACCGGCAATTCGGTACAAAGGGCATTGGTCATCGGTGTTCTGTGAACGGTGGTGACTGCAAATTTGCATGAAACAGGACATTGGGCCTGGCACCCTTTGGTCCATGCCCTATCGGATGTTCTCCGCAGGAAGAGACCATGTTGTCAATTGAGCGTGTGTTACAAAGATGACGGGAGATATGCTGACGGGAAATCCAGCGAGAGCCGGGAAATGGGCTTCAAATGACCGGTCATGCATCACTCGAATGAATAGTACACTATGCTAAAGCCGTGATGGTCAACGCAAAAAAGGTGTCATTTTGGGTGGGCGGTAAAAAAATGCCTGACAGGATTTTCGGTATCCGCTTTTTTACTAATTTACGTTTTCGCAAACAATACACAAATTTGAAAGAGCATGCCCGATTTCCAGGTTAAGAAACAAGCGAAACAGTATGATGCCATCATAGTAGGGTCCGGTGCGGGTGGGGGAATGGCAGCCTATACGCTGGCAAAGGCGGGTTTGAAGGTATGCCTCCTCGAGGCAGGTCCGATGTATGATCCTGCTAAGAATGTCACACAAATGAAGAATCCATGGGACTCGCCCCGCAGGGGAGCGAGTACAAAATTCAGGCCTTTCGGGGATTTCGATGCGAGTTATTGGGGTTGGCAGATCGATGGGGAGCCCTATACTACGACGAACGGCACCAAATGGGATTGGTGGAGGGCCAGGATGCTTGGCGGACGCACCAACCACTGGGGAAGGATCTCGCTTCGTTTTGGACCGAAGGACTTCAAGCGCAGGAGCATAGATGGCTTAGGGGATGACTGGCCGATCGGATATGAAGACATCAAGCCATATTACGATCGGCTTGACCGGTTGATCGGGATCTTCGGGACGAACGAGGGACTGGAAAACGATCCCGATGGGATCTTCCTGCCGCCGCCAAAGCCGCGCTTGCATGAACTGATGATCAAGAAAGCCGGGCAGAAGTCAGGGGTTCCTGTTATACCTTCCCGCCTTTCGATCCTCACCAAGGCTATCAACGATGAACGTGGCCAGTGTTTTTATTGTGCGCAGTGCAACCGGGGTTGTACCGTGCATGCCGACTTTTCTTCATCTTCGGTATTGGTGAAGCCGGCTTTGAAGACTGGAAATGTTGACCTGATTACGTCTGCGATGGTGCGTGAAGTGCTGACCAATGCAGAAGGCATCGCCACCGGTGTATCCTACGTGAGCAAGGAGGATTCAGCCGAGTATCAGGTTTTTGGCCGGACGGTCATCCTTGCAGCGAGTGCCTGTGAATCGGCGAGGCTGCTGCTCAATTCAAAATCTCCAAGGCATCCGAACGGACTTGCGAACAACAGTGGGGTGGTCGGTAGGTACCTGCATGATTCCACCGGTGCGGCAATGGGGGGTGTTCTGCCACAACTATTCGGTCGAAAGCGCTATAATGAAGATGGGGTAGGTGGAATGCATGTTTATTCGCCCTGGTGGGGTGAGAACCGGAAACTCGATTTCCCCAGAGGATATCACATAGAGTATTGGGGTGGCATGGGACAGCCTGCTTATGGTTTCGGTTTTGGGATGGAAGGGTTGAATGGCAGTTATCCGGTCAACGGCCAACAGAAGGAAGCAGGTGGGTATGGAAAGTCACTCAAAGAGGACCATCGTTATTTTTTCGGTGCGGGAGTCGGTATGGCAGGAAGGGGCGAGGCCATCGCCCTTGCATCCAACTATTGCGAGATAGATCCCAACGTCGTGGATAAATTCGGGATCCCTGTTCTTCGTTTTCATGTCAAGCACACCGACTATGAAGTCAAGCAGGCAAAGCACATGAAGGAGACTTTCAGGGAGATGATGCATGCTATGGGTGCAGTGATCACATGGGGCGATGACAGTGCTGAGAATAACTATGGCCTTGATTCACCGGGTAAGATCATCCATGAGGCAGGAACCGTGCGGATGGGGAATGATGCAAAACTTTCGGCACTGAATAAATACAACCAGGCCCATGATTGCAAAAATCTGTTCGTGATGGATGGTGGCTCGTTCGTTTCACAGGCCGACAAGAACATCACCTGGACGATCATGGCATTGGCCATGAGGGCTTCAGAATATCTCGTGGATCAGATGAAGAAGAACAATATCTGATCATTCCGGATCGGTGTCCGCAGTGAATGTATATTTGAAACCGGTAATTCTTAAAGAATATGGACAGAAGAAAGTCATTAAAAGCCATCGCGCTAGGCACATTGGCATCCGGGGTGTTGCTGGACTCCTGTAAGCCTAAGGAAACAACATCCGCAGCGGCTCCCACTGCACCGGTGGATAATGCCGGTGCTGCAAAAGGCGTGGACCGTCAGCCTGAGGAGATCGCTCATTATAAGAAAGTGACATCAGAGACTTTCTTCACTCCGCATGAGTTGTCTACGATCACCGTGCTGGGAGACATCATCATTCCACGCGACGAGGTCAGCGGCAGTGCTTCTGATGCGGGCGTGCCTGAGTTCATAGAATTCATCGTGAAGGACATGCCTGAGCATCAGACACCCATGCGGGGAGGCCTTCGCTGGCTTGATATGCACAGTCACAGAAGGTTTGAAAAATCATTTTCTGATTGTACGGCCGACCAGCGGATATCCATCGTCGATGAAATAGCCTATCCTAAAAAGGCAAAGCCGGAAGTTACCCAGGGGGTGGCGTTCTTCAATTTGATGCGTGACCTTACATCGACGGGTTTCTATACCTCTCAGATCGGGGTGAAGGATATCGGATATGCCGGAAACCAGCCAAACCAATGGAATGGTGTGCCAGCAGAAGTACTGGCACAGTATGGTCTGGCATACACGGAGAAGGAAGAGAAAGAGTGCGTCCGGTACGATTAAGACAGGTTTCTAGTCAAATACCCGTTATTTATTTTAATACCCAAAAATTGCCATGTCGAAAAAACGTAATTATCCCCGTCGGAATTTTCTGCGTGATGCATCGCTGAGTGTGGCGGCATTCACGATCGTGCCACGCCACGTGATCGGAAAGGGGTATCTCGCCCCGAGTGACAAGCTTAACATCGCAGGCATCGGTGCCGGCGGCAAGGGCGCCAGCGATCTTGCTGAGTTTTCAAAGAGCCCGAAAGCCAATATCGTTGCATTTGCCGATGTGGATGGCCGTCAGATCGCTTCTTCGGTCACTCGGTTCCCGAAGGCCCGGGTATATAAGGATTTCCGTGAGATGCTGGAAAAGGAGCGAAATAACATCGACGCGGTTTCCGTATCCACGCCCGACAACACCCATGCCGTGGCATCCCTTGCAGCAATGCAGATGGGCAAGCACGTGTATCTGCAGAAGCCGATGACGCATGATATCTACGAAGCGCGCGTCCTCACACAGGCTGCAAAGAAATATAAAGTCATCACACAGATGGGCAACCAGGGAGGTTCCGGCGATGGCGTCAGACGCACACAGGAACTCATCGCCTCCGGCCTTATCGGGGAAGTGACGGCGGTGCAGTGCTGGACAAACCGTCCCGTATGGCCGCAGGGACTTCCGACCCCCTCCGGCCAGCACGAGATGCCAAAAGAACTCGACTGGAACTTGTGGATCGGTCCTGCCAAAATGATCGACTTCAATCCGGCCTATCTGCCTTTCAACTGGCGGGGATGGTGGAATTTCGGTACCGGTTCTTTGGGGGATATGGCCTGTCACATCATGGACCCTGTTTTCCGGTGTCTGCCGATAGATTATCCCACAGAGGTGGAGGCCAGTGTGGCGACGATATGGAGGGAGATGTGGAATGATACACAGAATCTTGACAGCTGTCCGCCATCATCCATCATTCATCTGACGTATCCCCGAAAAGATAATAAGAAGAACATCAGGGTGTCATGGTACGACGGAGGGTTGCTGCCCATGCGTCCAGCAGAACTCCTGCCGGAGGAATCATTCGGTAACTGGGATGGGGGTGTGCTTTTTGAAGGCACGAAAGGCAAGCTCCTCGCGGATTGCTATGGTGCAAACCCCAGGCTGCTGCCGACAAAACTCATGGCGCAAACGAACCTGCCTAAGGAGACCCTGGCGCGTGTACCGGAAGGACACTATGTTCAGTGGGTCAATGCCTGCATCGATGGCTATGGGAAGGGTAAGACAAGCTCTCCATTTGAGTTTGCAGGACCTTTCACGGAGAGCATCCTGATCGGGAACCTTGCACTCCGGAGCTACTTCATAAAGAATCCAAATCTCAAAGGGTGGGAGGACAAATATCTCGGCCGTAAGCGGCTTCTGTGGGATGCCGCGAACATGCGCATCACAAACTTCGAAGATGCCAACCAGTTTGTCAAAAGAGAATACAGGGAAGGATGGAGCCTGACCTTGTAAGCCGGTTTCTTTTACCGCGGCAGCATGGCTGCCGCGGTAAAATGATTTTCACCTCTATGGCATAAGCAAAAAGCCCTTCAAATGAAGGGCTTTTTGCTTATGCATACGTTCGTTTGGATCAATCTTTTCTTTCCAGCAACCATAGGCCGAAGAACATGAAGAACAGGGCCAGACCGGTAACGCCGAAGAGCATGCCTGTCAGGAATTTCTGTGCGGTAGGGAAAAACAACATGGCCATTGCTATCAGGAAGTATATCACGAAGATGAAGATCAGGGTGAAGATTCTTTTATCCATTTGTTTTCTTTTGTGCGTCAAATATCGGAAAAATCCTGTTATCTGCCAATGACATTTTAACGATGTTTACTTGTCTTTAGGTCTTTTCTTCCATTTATCAACAACCCGTTGATAAACCGGCCGTACGGACCGTCTGCCCAATCACTATATTTGCCGGCCCGACAAATTGCTAAATTTATTAGTTTTGCAGGAATCCCATACCCGGGATGATCAAAAGAAAAGAAGACCATGGCAAAGGAAAAGGAAACGAACCTGTTTGAATACACCGAGGATTCCATCAAAAGCCTTGACTGGCGGGAGCATATACGACTCCGACCGGGCATGTACATTGGCAAGCTCGGTGATGGCAGCAGTCCGGATGACGGGATATATGTCTTGTTGAAAGAAGTGCTCGATAACTGCATCGATGAGCATACGATGGGTTATGGCAAGCATATCGACCTGAAGATCGAGGGGAAGACCATCACGATCCGGGATTTTGGGCGAGGCATACCACTTGGGAAGGTGGTGGATGTCGTCAGCAAGATCAATACCGGAGCGAAATATGACAGCAAGGTGTTCCAGAAGAGCGTGGGGCTGAATGGTGTAGGTACCAAGGCTGTCAATGCGCTAAGTGATTACTTCAAAGTGACAGCGTTCAGGGAAGGCAAGGAGAAGACCGCGGAGTTTGGAAAGGGTATACTCACCAAGGAGTACAAGGAGGCGAAGACGGACGGCACGAACGGGACATTGGTGACCTTCATCCCCGATGATTCCATATTCCGGAATTTCAATTACATCCCGGAGTATGTAGAGAACCAGTTATGGAACTATTGCTACCTCAATGCCGGACTGATCATCAACTTCAACGGCAAAAAATTCGTCAGCAAGAATGGTCTTATGGACCTTTTGAAGCGTAAGACGAATGAGGAGGAGATACGCTATCCCATCGTGCACCTGAAGGGTGAGGATGTCGAGGTCGCATTCACGCATAATAACGACTACGGAGAGGATCTGTATAGTTTTGTGAACGGGCAGTACACCACGCAGGGAGGCACGCATGTGGCCGCATTCCGCGAGGCATTCGTTCGTACCGTGCGGGAGTTCTACAAGAAGGATTACGACACTTCTGATATCCGGCAAAGCATCGTGGCTGCGATCTCCGTACGGGTACAGGAGCCGGTGTTCGAGTCGCAGACAAAGACAAAGCTCGGTTCACAGGTTGTCTATGAAGGCGGACCGAGCATGAAGAATTTCATGGCGGATTTCCTGGGGAGGGAGCTGGATAATTTCCTGCATAAGAACACTACGGTGGCGGATGCCTTGAGGAAGCGCATTGAGCAGAGTGAAAGGGAGCGCAAAGAATTGGCAGGTATCAAGAAACTCGCGAACGAGCGTGCGAAGAAAGCCAACCTGCACAACAAAAAACTCAGGGATTGCCGCATACACCTGAACGATGAGCCTCCTGTGAAAGCCAGGGAGGCCTATGTTGCCAGGCAGTTGCAATCCACGATCTTCATTACCGAGGGTGACTCTGCGAGTGGTTCCATCACCAAGTCGCGGGATGTTGAAACACAGGCTGTCTTCTCCCTTCGGGGAAAGCCGTTGAATTGTTACGGGTTGACGAAGAAGATCGTTTATGAGAACGAGGAATTCAACCTGCTGCAGCACGCATTGAACATTGAGGACGGCAATGACGGATTGCGGTACAGCAACATCATCATCGCTACGGATGCAGATGTGGATGGGATGCATATCCGGCTTTTGCTGATGACTTTCTTCCTGCAGTTCTTTCCCGACCTTGTCCGCGACGGGCATGTTTACATCCTGGACACCCCGTTGTTCCGCGTGCGAACAAAGCAGGATAAGATCTACTGCTACAGTGAGCAGGAGAAACGTGCCGCGGTGAAGAAACTCGGGGTGAAGTCTGAGATCACCCGCTTCAAAGGACTTGGAGAGATATCTCCTGATGAATTTGGAAAGTTCATCGGAGCGGACATCAGAAAGCAGCCTGTTTTCCTGGAACAGCACACCCAGATCCAGCATCTGCTCGAATATTACATGGGTAAAAACACGCCGGAACGCCAGGAGTTCATTGTGTCCAACCTGAAGATAGAGCTTGATGTGGTTGAAGAAGCCCCTGAAGGCGCTTGACGGGAGCTGTCTAGTGAGCAAAATACCATCAATCAACTTTTGTTACCAATGATTCATATTGTCTTCAACACTGCGGATGTGGATGTGCTGAAAAAGGCCATTGAAATGGACGAAACCCTGACGGGTGATGTATTAGAGGTCAAGGATGATTATGCTGTGGGTCCTCTTGATGATATCTATGCTTTGACCGGCATCGAGGCCCGTCGGAGCTGGTGGCGGGCGGTGTTGGCCGGTGGGGATCATGACGGGAATGCCGACAGGGAAGATGTCAGCGATCCTCGGTTGGCGGATGAGATCACCGGCCGCATGAGGGAGTATCCAGATGAATTGATATGGATCTGGGCTGCCCAGAACAAGCATGATGTCAGCGGATACTATTGGATCATGAGCCAGCTGAAAGACTTTCAGGGACGGGTATTCATCCTGTATCTCAACAATCTCCCCTTCATCAACGAGAAAGGCAATATTTTTTATCCGCAATGGCTTAGCCAGATCCCTGCGCGGGAGTTCCTGAAGGCCAAGAAGCTTGCGCGTCCGATAACGCTCAGCGAGTTCGAGATCGATCCGGATGAGTGGGGCAAGCATTGTGAAGAGCCGGCAGGCGTGAGGATCCTTGAAGGCGGCAAGAAGCTTGCGCACAAAGCCCTGGATCACTACGATGCTGACATACTGAAGTATGTCACCGGCGACTGGCAGAAGGCTTCGAAAGTGATCACGCAATTCCTCAACAAGAACAAGGAGACTACCGGTGACGCATACCTTCTTTGGCGGATCAAGACCATGGTCGCCGCCGGCGGCCTCGATGCGCAGGGCGAACTTCGAGGGATGAGGGAATTCGAGGTCAAGTCTTCCGCACTTGAGGTGGCTGCCGTGGCGGAGGCCCAGGATCATAAAAGAACAGACAGATGAGTAATTCAAAACAACGACTTCAGGAAGTGACCGGTATTGAATCCGGCGTTCACGGACAATACAAGAATTGGTTCCTCGACTACGCTTCCTATGTGATCCTTGAGCGGGCCGTACCTGCGATCGAGGATGGATTGAAGCCTGTACAGCGCCGCATCCTCCATGCGATGAAGGAGATGGATGACGGACGGCTCAACAAGGCAGCGAACATCATTGGACAGACGATGCAGTATCATCCTCACGGGGATGCCAGCATCCAGGATGCGTTGGTCAATATCGGGCAAAAGGACCTGTTGATCGATACACAGGGCAACTGGGGGGATGTCAGAACAGGCGATGACGCGGCGGCGGCTCGATATATTGAAGCCCGCTTGAGCAAATTCTCACATGAAGTGGCCTTCAATGGCAAGACGACCGAATGGCAGCTGAGTTATGACGGCAGGAAGAAGGAACCCGTTGCACTCCCCATGAAGTTCCCGCTGGTATTGGCCCAGGGTGCTGACGGCATCGCGGTAGGGCTGTCGACGAAGATCATGCCGCATAATTTCAATGAACTCATCGATGCTTCCGTAAAATACCTGAGGGGGAAGAAATTCGAGCTCTATCCGGATTATCTGACCGGCGGGATGATCGATGTCAGCCTTTACAATGATGGGCGCCGGGGCGGACGCATCCGTTGCCGGGCACATATAGAAGAGATCGATAAGAAGAATATCGTGATACGGGATGTGCCTTATGGGGTGACGACAACCCAGCTCATGGATTCCATTGTCAAGGCAAATGACCAGGGCAAGATCAAGATCAAAAAGGTCACGGACAATACCGCTGCGGAGGTGGAGATCAATGTCGAGCTTGCGGCCGGCATCTCGCCAGACATCACCATTGATGCGCTCTACGCTTTCACCGACTGTGAGATCAGCATCGCCCCCAATGCCTGCGTGATCGTCGACGACAAACCCGTTTTCATCGGTGCATCCGACCTGCTGAGGATCAGTACAGATAATACCCGGGAGTTGTTACGCCGCGAGTTGGAGATCAGGCTGGAAGAACTCAACGCCAAATGGCATTTCACATCCCTGGAGAAGATATTCTTCGAAGAGAAGATCTATAAAGAGCTGGAGAAGAAGCATGATAGCTGGGAAAAGGTTTTGGATGCCATCCATAAGGCATTTCTCCCTTTCCGTCCTGTACTTAACCGGGATGTCACCCGTGAGGATATCCTTAAGCTGACGGAGAAGCCCGTGCGCCGCATCTATAAGCTCGATATCGACGAGTTGATAGAGCAGATCCGTGGCATCGAAAAAGAGATCTCGGATACGGATCACCACCTGGCCAACCTGATCGATTACACGGTATCTTATTTCGAAGGCCTGAAGCAGCGTTATGGAAAGGACCGTCAGCGAAGGACCGAGATACGGCCCTTCGACGTGATCCAGGCACGGAATGTTGCCATCGCCAATGCGCGACTCTACGTTAACAGGGCTGAAGGTTTCCTGGGTACAAGCCTGAAGAAGGATGAGTTCATTGCGGACTGTTCTGACCTGGATGATATCATCGCATTCACGCGAAGGGGGATCATGAAGATCGTAAAGGTCGGGGAAAAGGTGTACGTGGGAAAGGACATCATCCATGTGGCGGTTTTCCAGAAAAGCGATGACAGGATGACGTACAACATGATCTACACGGATGGTGCTACCGGTATCGCGTATGCGAAAAGGTTCAACGTGTCAGGCATCACGCGCGACAAGGAGTATGACCTCACAAAGGGGTCAGACAAGAGCAAGGTCAATTATTTCAGTGTCAACCCCAATGGTGAGGCAGAACTGATCACATTGGTGCTGAGTCCCAATAGTTCGGCCCGAAACAAGGTCTTTGATTTCTATTTTGAGGAACTCGACATCAAGGGCCGGTCGGTTCTCGGGAATCAGGTCACCAAGTATCCGATCAAGAATATCAGGCTGAAAGAAGCGGGGCGATCCACACTGAGTGCCCGAAAGCTATGGTTCGACAATGTGGTAGGGCGTCTTAATACTGAAGAAAGAGGGCAATATCTGGGAAGCTTTGATTCAGAAGACAGGTTGTTGGTGTTCTTCCACGATGGAAGTTATGAAATCCGGGAGACGGAACTGACCCAGCGATTCGATGCGGATCAGATCCTATCGCTGGAGAAGTTCAGTCCCGAGAAACTGGTCACAGCCATCTACCTCGACAATGAAAAAGGGCAATACAATGTGAAGCGTTTCAAGATCGAGACCACGACCCTGAACAATCGTTTCCAGTTCATGCGGGAAGGCGAAGGAAACAGTCTTGTTGCCGTCACGACGGTGGAGAAACCCATTGTGTCGGTCACCTCCGGCAGGGGCACTCAGGCAAGGACGGTTAAGGTTAAACTATATGATTTCGTGGAAGTCATGGGCTGGAAGGCGGTCGGGACAAGGCTTGCGGAATTTTCTAAGAGTACGTCATTTGAGTGGGTCCACAAGCCACAGGATCCGCAGCAGGAGCTCTTTTGATCTGTGGGCTGCGCGACATTGATGGATCTATTCATCAATGTCGCGTCATTTGTATTTATTCGTGAAGTGCCTTAGTTCTTTTTTTGCTTCCCGCTCTTTCACGGAGGCCCGCTTGTCATGGAGTTTCTTACCTCTTGCGAGTCCGATCTGGATTTTTGCGAATCCTTTATCGCTGAACCATATCTTCAGCGGTATGATGGTATATCCTTTGTCCTTGAGGTTGTTGATGAGCTTTCTGATCTCTTTTTTCTTCAACAGGAGTTTTCGATCCCGCACCGTCGGGTGATTCGCGTAGGTACCGAAAGTGTATTCGGCGATATGCAGATTTTTGACCCAGATCTCTCCTTTGTCGATCAGGCAGAAGCTGTCATTGAAGCTCACCTTACCATCCCTGATCGATTTCACTTCTGTACCGCTAAGGACCATTCCTGCATCGTACCTTTCCTCGATGTAGTATTCATAAGACGCTGATCTGTTCCTGATCTCCATATGGGAAGGTATGCGGTGTTTTTAGGTGGCCCGTCAGTTGCGGAAATGCATCAGAAGGGCTGCGATCGTATCACGAAGTTCGCTCCGGTCAACGATCATATCAAGGAAGCCGTGTTCCAGAACGAATTCTGAACTCTGAAAGCCTTCGGGTAGGTTCTTTTTTATGGTCTCTTTGATGACCCGAGGCCCAGCGAATCCGATCATGGCGCCCGGCTCACCGATGTTCACGTCACCCACCATGGCAAACGATGCCGTGGTGCCTCCGTAAGTGGGGTCGGTACAAAGGGATATGTATGGCACACGGGCTTCTGAAAGTTGTGCGAGCTTACCCAATGTCTTAGGCAGTTGCATCAGCGAGAATGCACTTTCCATCATGCGCGCTCCACCACTCTTGCTGATGATCATCAGCGGGATCCGTTCCTTGCGGCAATGGTCAGCAGCCCTTGCGATCTTCTCACCCATCACACTACCCAAAGAACCACCGATAAAGTTGAAGTCCATGCAGCAAATGACAAGATCCTGTTGCTTCAGTTTTCCCTGGCCAACGGTGATGGAATCATGGAGACCGGTCTTGAAATAGGCCTCATCGAGCCTCTTGCGGTAAGGTTTCAGGTCGTTGAATCCAAGATGGTCGATTGAAATGACCCCTGCGAACAATTCCGTGAACTCCTTATCATCAAATAGGATCTCGAAATATTCAGCGCTTCCGACCCTGTGGTGATATCTGCAGGATGGACAGACAAAGAGGTGATCTTTCAGCTCAAGGATGGTACAGGTGTATTTACATTTGGGACATTTCGTCCAAAGCCCATCTGGTGTTTCCTTCTTCTCAGACGTAGAAGTGCTGATCCCTTTTTTTATCCTCCGAAACCAGCTGCCGGTCTGCTCCGTTTTATGGTTGTTTCCGGGAATGGATTGGTCGAATTCATCGTTGTATTCAGATGTCATGGAAAGTTGTTTTGGTTCGGTGCTTTCCATTCGATCCGCTTTTCGTTTCCTCATCTTGCATACCGAATATTATCAGACAAGCTGTTTGTACATTGCGAAATTACTAAAAAATCGGTGTCAACGGCTATCTCTGTGTCCCTTTGACGATCCTTATCTATTTTTGGTAAGAGGCGATATTGATTGAATTAGAAGGAAGTTCCGATTTATGTTCATCAAAATGTCCATGCCTCCGGTCTTCTCCTTAGCGGATCGAGGCATCACGGGTACTCCCCGATTTTTTTTCACCTGCCATTTGTACAAGCCGGACCTGTTTCGGAAACAATCGCCCGGGGATGCTGATCGTTCCGTGTATTTTTATCGCCCCAAGAACATGGGGTTGATAAAAAAAAATCCCGGAGTTGCCTCCGGGATGAACGATTTGTTCAGGTTTCAGCCTGGTTTTTGATCTAAGATTTGGATTTAATGCCCGGTGGACGCTAATACGGATGGTATGAGAACAACCATTCGGGCGGTTTTCCGGAATTTGGATCTTTTTGTGGCTGGGTACTGAACAGGTCTTTTACTAGGATTGGATTTTAGGTGGTTTCAGACATTGGATAAACAAGATCTTTCATGGTTATTGGATAAGCAATAAACTGGTTTTTTCAGGAATGGACTTAAGGTTTCAACGGATGGTTGGATTTCTTTGTGTTTCAAAGGATCGGGATCGCAGTCTGGATAAGGGACTGCCATGGTTTCAGAAACCGCACAAAGTTTTGGATAGGGTTGGATTAATGCAGCAGTGTTGTTGGTTCTTCGGGAGGATAAGGATAATTAGAAGTTGACCGATGCGGTCAGTAACTGTTTCAAAGGAATTGGAAATCTCTTTTGGATGGTTTGGTTTTTCTGAGATATCAGGTGGTCATGTCCTGTCCTTATCAATCAACTTCTGATACAAAAGTATGCCGCCACGGGATGCCGGCATAGAGCAGAACTACCTGATTTTCCATGAATTATCCGGCATTTTTTTACGCATTTCTACATTCGCCGATGCGTAAGTTTTCGAGGATTTGATATCGTAGATCTACGATTTTTGGATCCGGCAAAGGGGTGTATGGACACAGAATATTGATTTCCTGTGTTTTATTGGAGGTTGTATGCAGTTGGTATGTCATTTGGCAAGTGCCTGTAATACGTCGTATTTAGTGAGGATCTGGTAGTTTCCCACTTCATCTTTGCTGAGTACGGCTCCATTCTCCCGATGGATCATGGTGCTTAGACGTTCCACAGGTGTTAGGTAATCTACGACAGGGTATGGTGTTTCCATCAGGTCCCCGACCCTGGTATGGCGGATCTCGGGGTTGCTGAATACTTTTTGGAATAGTCCAACTTCGCTGATGGCCCCGACCAGCATCTGCTCATCGAAAACAGGAATGTGTTCGATGTCATATTTCTTCATCATCTCCACCGCTTTTGATACGGTATCCTCCGTGCGCAGGATCACAAGCTTTTGTTTGGGGCCTCTTCCGATGACGACGTCCCTGAATGTTTTCACTTCAAGGAATCCACGTTCCATCATCCATTGGTCGTTATAGATTTTTCCGACATACCGGCTGCCGTGATCATGAAAAACGCATACCACCACATCATCTTTTTTCAGACGAGACTTCAGTTGCATCATCCCTTGCAGACAGCTGCCTGCGCTGTATCCGCAGAAGAGTCCCTCTTCCTTGGCTATGCGACGCGCCATGATGGCTCCGTCCTTGTCTGTCACCTGTTCAAAATGGTCAATGACCGACATGTCATAGTTCTCCGGTACGAAGTCTTCTCCGAAGCCTTCTGAAATATACGGATGCACTTCGGTCATGTCGATCTCGCCTGTCCTGTAATATTTCGTCAGCAACGATCCATAAACATCTATTGCCCAGATCTGTATGTCAGGATTCATCTCTTTTAGGAATTGTGCGGTGCCTGTCACGGTGCCGCCCGTGCCTGCCGTGCAAACGAAATGCGTGATCTTTCCGTCCGTTTGTCGCCATATCTCCGGACCTGTCGTTTCGTAGTGAGCCAGTCTGTTCGCCGGATTGTCATATTGATTGGAGTGGAAGGAATTGGGGATCTCCCTGGCAAGACGTCTGGCAACTGAGTAATAGCTGCCCGGATCATCCGGCTCCACGTTCGTAGGGCAAACGATCACTTCGGCACCCACCGCCTTCAGGATGTCGATCTTCTCCTTTGACTGCTTATCTGTTGTCGTGAAGATGCATTTATAGCCCTTGACGATCGCTGCCAGTGCCAGTCCCATCCCCGTATTCCCAGACGTACATTCTATGATGGTCCCTCCAGGCTTGAGCTTGCCTTCGCGTTCAGCCACTTCCACCATCTTCAACGCCATCCTGTCCTTGATGGAGTTTCCCGGATTGAAGTAGTCCACTTTTGCGAACACTTCGCAGGGGAGCTCCTTCGTGATGCGGTTCAGGCGGATAAGGGGCGTGTTCCCGATGGTCTCCAGTATGTTATTTCTTACGTCCATGTGAATGATGTTTGGTGATGTTTTCCTTTTTTTTCGTGTGTGCGTAACCGTTACTATGGGTCTATTCGATCCCCAGCTTCAGTTCCGGCGTGTATATACTTTTCCCGTTTTTAAGGCGTACTGCGACATTGCTGATCCTGAGTTCATCACCCTTTTTCGCATTGTCGCGGATGCTGGCACGCCAGATCTCGGTGAGCTGGTCCGTGTCGTAGAAGTCCATGGCCCTGAATTCACGTTTTGTGATGCTTACAGCTGTCTCCGCATCCTCGAATTCGCTGTCGAAGAAATACAACAGGCGAAATCTGATGACGGGATATCTCCTGCCTTTTTCATCGACGGCATATAGGGCACTATCAAGGTGTTGTTTAAGCTGTGAGACCATTGCTTTTCCGCTTTTGAGACCACCCAGCGAGACTGTCAGTTTCGGGACCAACTGCGTCGGATTTTTTTGCTGGGCATCTGCAAAAAACGACAGGCAAGCAAATGTCATGATAAAGAGCAGGTGTCTCATGTGTTGAAATTAAGTCGAAAAGTTACACCCTGCATCCATGCGGATTATTTGAGGCTTGTTAAACTTTCTGTAAGGGTCTGGATCTTCGCTTCGGCATCTGCTTTTTTCCGGCGTTCCATGTCGATGATCTCCGGTTTCGCATGTTGTACGAAACGTTCGTTGGCGAGTTTGCGCTCAACCGACTCCAGGAATCCTTTCAGGTATACCAGTTCCTTTTCCATGTCTGCGATCTGTTCGCCGGTATCCTGTTTCTGTTCTGTGAGGATGTAGAAGCGATCCTTTCCGATCACCACGGTTATTCCGCCGGTCATGGCTTCGTCGGTGAAGGTGAAAGCCTCCGCGTTGGTCTGACGGCAAAGGATATCCGAAATGGTGGTGTATGTTTTTTTGTCATCTGTCTGGCAGGCCAGTTTCACCGCCTCGCGGGGTTTGAGCTTCGCTTTGTTGCGGGCGTCACGGATACCGGAGATGGCGGATTTCAGCAATTCGCCTTCGGCCAGGAGTGCGGCTCCTGTGAAGTTGCATCTTGGGTCGTTGAATTCCGTTTCAGTGGAGGGTTGGGCTATGCAGATATCATCTCCCGAGGCACGGTGTCGAAGCTCTTGGTAGACTTCCTCCGTGAGGAAGGGCAGGAAGGGATGCAGCATTTCCATCAGCGATTCGAAGTACTCAATGACGGAGGAGAGGTGTTGGTCATAGATGGGTTGTTCGGGTGCGGGTTTGATCCATTCGAGGTACCAGCTGCAGAAGTCGTCCCATATGAGGGAGTAGATCGTTTTGAGGGCTTCGCTCAGCCGGTATTGATCCATCAGCTTGTTGACTTCCCCCCTCACTTCGCAGAGCCGGGCCCTGAACCAGAAGTTCGGCCAATTCTTTGCAAGAAATGTCGATTCGTTGAGGTCATATTCCAGTACGCCGCGTTGCTTCCACATATGAACCAGTCGGAGGGCATTCCAGATCTTGTTGATGAAATTCCTGCCTTGTTCGTTCGTCGATCTATCCCACAGCAGGTCGTTGCCCGCGGGGGAGGATATCAGGATACCGAATCGGACGGCATCTGCACCGATATCGTCGATCATTTCCAGGAGATCCGGCGAGTTGCCGAGCTGTTTGCTCATCTTGCGCCCTTGCTTATCGCGCACGATGCCTGTGAAATAGACTTCGCTGAAGGGTTTTTGACCCATGTATTCATAGCCCGCCATGATCATCCTTGCGACCCAGAAGAAGATGATCTCCGGTGCGGTGACGAGCGTATGGGTGGGGTAGTAGTACTGTACTTCTTTGTTCCCGGGATCTGAGATGCCCTTGAATACTTCGAATGGCCAAAGCCAGGAGGAGAACCATGTGTCCAGACAGTCTTCGTCCTGCTTCAGCTGCGGGGCCTCCACTCCATGGGTTTCCTTGAATTTCTTAATGGCTTCCCCTTCGTCCATTGCAACGACAAATCTACCTTCGCCATCGTACCATGCCGGGATCCGATGGCCCCACCAAAGTTGTCGGCTGATGCACCAGTCCTTGATATTCTCCATCCAGTGCCGGTAGAGGTTTTTATATTTTGCGGGGTGGAAGCGGATTTCTTCATCTTCCACGGCGTTCAATGCCGGGCCGTGGATTTTTTTCATGTCTACCCACCATTGCAGGGAGAGCCTTGGTTCCACGACGACGTCGGTGCGTTCTGAGAATCCCACCTGATTCGTGTATTCTTCCGTCTTCACCAGGTACCCTTTTGTTTCCAGCTCCGCGACGATCTGTTTGCGGGCCTCGAAACGGTCAAGGCCCACGTACAGGGTTGCGGTTTCGCTCAGGGTGCCGTCATCGTTGAGGATATCGATCACCTGGAGGCCGTGTTTCTGACCGAGTTGGTGGTCGTTCATGTCATGGGCGGGTGTGATCTTCAATGCACCGGTGCCGAAATCCATGGCCACATAATCGTCTGCGATGATCGGGATGCGGCGTCCGATCAGTGGCACAAAAGCATGGCGTCCCACGAGGTGCTTGTACCGCTCATCATCGGGATGCACCGCGATGGCGGCATCCCCGAGGATGGTTTCAGGGCGGACGGTGGCGATGGTGATGGTTTCCGTATCAGACATTGTTCCATCAGCTGCTTCCACCGGATACTGTACATGGTAGAGTTTCGACTGCACTTCGCGGAAGATCACTTCTTCATCACTCAGCGCCGTCTTCGCCCTGGGGTCCCAGTTGATCATCCTTTTTCCGCGGTAAATATGGCCTTTTTCGTACAGGTCGTTGAAGACGCGTATCACCGACCGGTAATAGTCGGGGTCCATGGTGAAGGAGGTCCGGTCCCAGTCAAGGCTGCAGCCTAACTTGCGCAGCTGGCCAAGGATGATGCCGCCGTATTTTTCCTTCCATTCCCATGCATATGCCAGGAATTCCTCCCGCGAGAGCGATGCTTTTTGTATGCCACGTTCCCGAAGCATCTGCACCACTTTGGCTTCGGTGGCGATGGAAGCGTGGTCAGTACCCGGGACCCAGCAAGCGTTGTAGCCCTTCATGCGGGCCCGGCGCACAAGGATATCCTGGATCGTATTGTTGAGGCAGTGCCCCATGTGCAGGATGCCTGTGACGTTCGGAGGAGGGATCACGACGGTGTATGGTTCGCGATCATCCGGTGTGCTTTTGAAATACCCTGATTCGATCCAGTGACCGTACCATTTTTCCTCTGCTTCCCTGAAATTGAAGGTCTTGCTCAGTTCCATACTTTTATCGCTCGTTTTGGGATGGCAAAGGTAAGCATTCCGCAACGTGCCTGCGCCGTCAAATCCCCCCGCTTGTACACAAAAAAATGACGTGTTCATGACATCATTGTAAGCCGGATATGATGGACGTCAGTTTTTATGGGAACCGGCCTTCGTAGCTTCATGCAACGCTGACGATCAGCTTTTTTTAAAAACAAGCATATGAAAAAGACAACGAATCTGAACCGCTACGGAATTTGGATCGACCACAAAAAGGCAACCATCATGTGTGTGGACGGAGAAGGAAAACTGAGCTCAAGGACGATCAAATCCGGGATCAGTACGATGCGTAGATTCGATGGGGAAAAGACCAGCAAGACAGGGTTGTTCCGGCATACACTGAATCGTGAAACCCATGACCAGAACAAAGAGCATGAGGATTACAGGAAATTCCTCAAACAGGTCGTGATGAATCTGGAGCATGTCAATGGCATCCTGATCCTGGGACCTGGTGACGGAAGGCATGAGCTCCTGAATGAGATCCAGAAGGAGAAAAGCCTCACATCCGTGTGGATAGAGAATAAGCCGGCCGATAAGATGAACGTGACGGAATTGAAGGTCGCGGTCAAGGATCATTTCGGGATTTCGTGAGATGTGTGCTGGCTGATCTTCATGATTTTTTTTGATGGGTCGGGTATATGCGCTGAAAGCGTAAATTTAGCCCATGTACGCGATCGTGGATATCGAGACAACCGGTGGGCATGCTGCGTCGAACGGCATCACGGAGATCGCTGTGATATTGCATGATGGCAATATGATCGAGGGTCGCTACCACACACTTGTCAATCCGGGGTATAGAATCCCAAAGTATATCTCTACGCTGACGGGCATTACCGATGAGATGGTGGCTGATGCCCCTTCATTCAGTGATATCGCGGAAAAGATCCATCGTTTGTTAGCGGGTCGGATTTTCGTGGCGCATAATGTGAACTTTGATTTTTCTTTCATCCGCCATCATTTATCAGCATCGGGCTTTGATTTCACAGCCAAGAAGGTGTGTACGGTGCGGCTGAGCAGAAAGGTTTTCAAGGGATTACCGAGTTATAGCCTGGGCAATCTGTGCCGTTCGCTGGAGATAGAGGTGGAGCATCGTCACCGGGCGATGGGGGATGCTGATGCCACCGCCACGCTTTTTGAGAAGCTTCTTGCCGGGGATACGGAGGGGCATCTGCAACAGATGCTGAAGATGGGAAGCCGGGAGGGCTATCTGCCTCTGCATCTTGATGCTGCGCAGATCGACAGCCTGCCATCCGTAGCTGGTATTTATTACTTTCATGATGCGAAGGACAAGGTGATCTATGTCGGGAAGGCGATCGACCTGAAGAAGCGTGTCATCAGTCATTTTTCCGGTAATGGCACGACCCGCAGGCGGCAGGAATTCCTCCGTAAGATCAACCGCATCTCATTCCAGGAATGTGGCTCTGCCTTGGTGGCGAGCCTGATGGAAAGCATCGAGATCAAAAGGCTTTGGCCCGTCTACAACCAAAGCCAAAAACATCGGGAATATAGTTTCGGCATCTACCCTTATGAGGACCAGCGGGGAGTCCTTCGTTTGGGATTGGAGTATAAGCGGGGATATCTCGAGCCGGTCGTCACGATACCCACCATTACCGAGGGGCATACCGTCTTAAGGAATCTCATCAGGGAATTTAATCTTTGTCCGAAGCACTGCACGCTGCAGCGCGGCAACGACCGGTGTATTGGGGTCATTGAACACTACTGCATGGGCGTGTGTGAGGATACGGAGGATATTGACACCTATAACCGCCGGGTGCTGGATGCCATCAGGCAGTTGAAGACGAGGTTGCCAAGTTTCGTCCTGCTGGAAGATGGCAGGCATGCCCTCGAGCAGGCGGTCGTACTGGTCGAGGATGGACGGTTCGTAGGGATGGGTTTCTTGACAAAGGGTCTGCCCGTGAACGACCGGGCCTTGCTGATGCAGCATATCACTCTATATCCCGGCAATGAGTTGATCCGTTCCCTTCTGCTTCGGGAAGCCGAGTTACATCCGGAGAAGATCACCTACTTCAGCTGATCCAATATTCAAAATTTTTTCTTTAGTCGGGTCGCTTTAGATTCGCTGTCTTTCATCAAACCCACAACATCGATCTATGACCCCCTATGGACCCGCCATCGCCGGCAAGTTAAACCTCAAAGCCACCCAAGTCGATGCTGTGTTGCAGTTATTCGGGGAAGGGGCGACTATTCCATTCATTGCACGCTACCGAAAAGACCGAACAGGGGCTTTGGATGAAGTCGTCATCCAGCAGATACAGGATGAGTCTAAGCGAATGGCCGAATTTGATGACAGGAAGGCTGCCATCGTGAAGAGCATTACCGAACAGGGCAAGATGACGGAGGCGCTGATGGAAAAGCTTGAAAAGGCCGAGACGGTCTCGCAACTGGAGGATATCTATCTCCCGTATAAGCCAAAGCGTAAGACCAAAGCGTCGGTTGCCAGGGAGAACGGCCTTGAACCCCTTTCCATGCTCATGCTGCAGCAGGATCCTGCGATGGACCCACAAGTGGAAGCGGCTGCTTTCCTGAATGAAAAAGTCCTGACATCCGATGATGCCCTTCAGGGTGCAAGGGATATCCTGGCGGAAATATTCAGTGAGGATGCTGATACCCGTGCCGGTATGCGCAAACTTTTCGAGGACAAAGCCCTGTTGATCAGTAAAGTCATCACCGACAAGGAAGAAGCCGCTGCCAAGTACCGTGATTATTTCGATTTCAGCGAACCGATACACAAGACCCCTTCACACCGGATCCTTGCCGTCTTACGCGGATTCCTGGAGGGATTCCTTCGCCTCAGCATCGAGCCTGTTGAAGAGGATGCGACCGACTTATTGGAGCGCAAACATCTGCGGGGTACAGGGGATTCCGCAGCACATGTGAAAAAAGCCCTTCGGGACAGCTATAAACGTCTATTGCAGCCAAGCCTGGAAACAGAGATGCGTACCGCGCTCAAGCAAAGGGCTGACGAGGATGCCATAAACGTATTCTCAGAAAACCTTCGACAGTTGCTACTCTCCAGCCCCCTCGGCAGTAAAAGGCTGCTCGCGGTCGATCCCGGGTACCGGACAGGTTGCAAGCTTGTCTGTCTCGACGAAAAGGGTGATCTGTTGAAGACCGGACTGATATTCATCCATGAACCCGGCAGGCTCTACGATGCCGAGCACACCATCCGGGACCTGGTTCAACAATATGAACTGCAGGCCATTGCGATCGGTGATGGCACGGCTGGTCGGGAGACGGAACAATTCATAAAGGGACTAAACCTTGGACTTCCATTGTTCCTGGTCAACGAGGATGGGGCGTCCATCTACAGTGCCAGTGAGATCGCAAGAGATGAATTTCCCGATCAGGATATCACGGTCCGCGGTGCTGTCAGCATTGGCCGCCGGTTGATGGATCCCCTGGCGGAGCTGGTGAAATTAGACCCTAAGAGCATCGGTGTGGGGCAGTACCAGCATGATGTGAACCAGTTCAGGCTGAAGGAGAAACTGGACCAGACCGTGGTGAGCTGTGTGAACCAGGTAGGGGTGAATCTGAACACAGCCAGCAAGCACCTGCTCGCATATGTGAGCGGCATCAACAGCGGCATCGCCGATCAGATCATCAGGTACCGAAAAGATATCGGGAAGTTCACCGACCGCCGACAGCTCATGAAGGTATCCCGTCTTGGGGACAAGGCTTTTGAGCAGTGCGCCGGTTTCCTTCGCATCAAGGAAGGGGAGCAGCCTCTGGATGCCAGTGCCGTGCATCCTGAAGCATACGGCATCGTGGAGCGCATGGCGGCAGACCTGCAGGTCGGATTGCCTGCACTCATCGGAAACGAGGAGCTGGTCAAGAATATCGATCCCCGGAAATATGTGAGCGAACAATTCGGATTACTAACGATCACGGATATCCTGAAAGAACTCAGGAAGCCCGGGCTTGATCCGAGGGCGGAGATCGAGCATTTTGAATTCGCGCGCATCTTCAGCATAGAGGATGTCCATACCGGCATGGTCGTTCCGGGCATTGTCACGAACCTCACCCGTTTCGGAGCTTTCGTTGACATCGGTGTGAAGCAGGATGGGTTGGTGCATGTCTCGGAGATCTCCCACACATATATTTCGGATCCGTCAGAGAAACTCAAACTCAACCAGCAGGTGACCGTCAAGGTACTTGAGGTCGACAAGCAGCGTAAACGCATTTCATTATCCATCCGTCAGGCCACCGAAGGAGAAGCTTTCGACAGGCCCCGCAATCGCGAGCAGCCGGCCCGCCCTCCCCGTGAAAAAGACCTGTCCGGCATGAAGATAGAGGATGCACTGTCTGCACTGAAGAAAAAGTTCGGAAAAGGCTGATCGGCCATTCCGCAGCATCTGCGTGCATACGAGGCGGTACGCCTCTGTCGATCGGCGACAGCCTCATAAAAGGATTTGTTACGGAGCATTCGTGGCATCGATCTGATGCCACGAATGCCTTGTCATTTCCGGAAAACAGGTGTTGATAGCTGCTAGCGGATGGTCACGATGCCCACCAGCATGGCGAGAAAGCTGTTGCTTTTGACCAGGCTTTTTCCATAATATGTGAGTATGCTGATTTTCTTCGTGGGATTCAGCCACATCAGCGGACCAAGAAAACTGTTGCTCAATTTGAGCGGACCACTCTTCGCAGATGGTGTGAAGACCGTGAAGTTCCTAACACCCATGGCTACTTTGGGTACGAACCGATAGTGCAGGTCGGGGATGATGATCGTCTGGAATTTGCTGTTTTCATTCAAAGGGAAAAAGGTCCTGAGTTGATTGTATGTGACGAGTTTTTTCTTCAGGAATGAATTGTTGTAATCGATCCTGATCCCGGAATGGTGGATATCATCTTTGAAATCCATCTGTGTATAGGAGAAGACTTTCCAATTCGGGCTGAGGATTTTACCGAACATAAATTCATGCCTGTAGATACCTGCCGTTTGCACGGTGGAAAGCGGCCGGGCCCGGATCTGCCATTTATTTTTGAAAGTGTACCTGAACTCCACCGTCGAAAAATAGCTTTGAGCATCGGCATTCAGGAAAAACAGGAAAAGGATCAGGGTTGCGGGCAGGGACTTTTTCAGGGTTTTGGGTTTTTTAGGGATCATCGTTTTAGTGGAAACGGGATCATGGTGAATAAACTGTTAAAAGAAACAGAGTCTTTAATTTTCGCAAAGAATATGTTTTTTTAGATATTTTAACAATATTTACACAGTATTATTTTACCACTCACACAATTGGCAATACAAAACACAACTCAAATGTCCTTGGACACATTCGTGCCCAACAAGGAAAAATTGTTCGGCAGGGAGCGTCCTGTGGACGATCTGCTGAGTATTCTTCAGGGTTCCCGTTTCATTGTGGTAACAGGGGCGGAGGGTTCAGGCAAGACATCCCTCGTCTGTGCCGGACTTGTACCCGCGCTCCAAAAGGGCTTCAAGGGTGTTGCAGGCACCGGCTGGAAGGTTTGTTATGCCAATGCCGGCATCACTCCGGTTGAAAATCTGTCAGCCGCTCTTGCGGATGGCGATATGATGTCAGGTTCCGGAAAAGGTTCCTTGGAATTCGCTGACGAGATCGCATCCCTCATCCGAAGGGATCATTCCGGGTTGCTGAATGCCATCCGGCATGGGAATCTGGCGGGTGAGGAAAACCTTTTGATAGTCATTGACCATTTTGAGGAGATCTTTCAGTTGAAGGAAAAGTACGGGGCTGGTTTGGACTGGAACCAGGATGTCAGCACCTATCTGAGTAATATTTCCCGGGCGGTGAGTATGCCGGGCGTCCCTGTCTATGTCGTTTTGGTGTTGCAGTCTGATTATATCCCTTCCCTGTATAATTTCAGGATGATCCATGCATTCATCGGCAACGGGTTATATGCGATCCCTCATTTCCGGCAGGACGATTTCGTGCAGTTGATCAAAGGCATCTCCAGACAAAACGGGATCATTTTCACTGCAGAGGCCATTGAGTACATTCGGAATGAATTGAGCCAGGATATCAGGAATATCCTGAATTTTTTCATTCTGCTCAAGCGATTGAACGCACATCATCCTTCTCCCGGAATGGATAGCCTGCGGGCGATAGATGAACCCGAATTGCGCCGGTATGGAAAACTGGACGTCCTCCTGCATGACGAGTTGGATTCATATTATTCCGTTCTGTCAGATAGTGGTAAGCGGACAATGGAAAACCTATTCCGGCAGATCACCCAGCCAGGCGAGGATCTTTCGATGAAGAAGCCGCAGCGACTTAAGGAAATCG
>JBIKIB010000492.1:0-2628 GCA_044361845.1 Chitinophagaceae bacterium
AACCACCATGCGCAGAGGGGAGAACAGCCAACAGTCCAGTTCCTTCGCTTCGCTCAGGATGACAATTTCGGGTGGCCCAGTGAGCAGTGAGGTGAACAGCCAACAGTCCAGGTCCTTCGCTTCGCTCAGGATGACAATGCAAAAAGGTTTAATCTATGGAAAGAGAATGGATTCAGCTTGATAAATAGCCAAATTTTCCTTTCCCCTCCACCAAAAACAACCACTCTCCATTGTCATCCAACAGGGCCTGTCGCCTAGCAGCCCAGACGGTCTTCGATGAAATAGGCATTCCGCTCCGGTGCGCTCCTCGATACCAGCTCCGCGATGAACCCGGCCAGAAACAACTGTGTGCCGATCACCATCGTCACCAGTGCGAGGTAGAATGCCGGTTTGTTGGTCAGGGCATAGGCATTGTCGATGACTTTGTTGACGATCAGGAATGCACTGATCAGGAATCCTATGAAGAAGAAGAAAGTGCCCCAGAGGCCGAAGAACTGCATCGGGCGCTTCCCGAATTTCCCAATGAACATGATCGTGCCGAGGTCAAGGAATCCGTTCACGAATCTTTCGATGCCGAATTTCGAACTGCCGTATTTCCGGGCACGATGCTCCACGACTTTCTCCCCGATGCGGCGGAAGCCTGCCCATTTTGCCAGGACAGGCATGTATCGGTGCATCTCCCCGTATACTTCGATGGATCGCACCACTTTCAGCCGGTAGGCCTTGAGGCCGCAGTTGAAATCATGCAGCGCGATGCCCGAGAGCTTGCGCGTCACTGCATTATAGAGCCTCGAAGGGAGGTTCTTGGTGAGGACGTTGTCGTAGCGTTTTTTCTTCCAGCCGCTCACGAGGTCGTAGCCATCCTCGCGGACCATCCTGAACAGCTCGGGGATCTCGTCGGGCGAGTCCTGCAGGTCGGCATCCATGGTGATCACGACATCCCCCACGATGGCGCTGAAGGCTTCATTGAGTGCCGCACTTTTTCCGTAGTTGCGCTGGAAACGGATGCCCTTGATGTTCGGATTCGACGCGCGAATGGCGGTGATCACCTGCCAGGAATCGTCCGTACTCCCGTCATCCACGAGCATCACCTCATAGGTGAATGCATGCGCGGTCATGACACGCTCGATCCATGCGCATAATTCCGGAAGGGATTCCGCTTCGTCCTTGAGCGGTATGACGATACTTATGTCCATATACAAATGTAAAGTAGAACGTTGATTCTTCGCAGCCAACATCCTTACACCGATGACCGCCCGGCCCGGCAGGGTAGGGTGGAGGGTTCTACGGTAGGGCGTGACGTTCTGTTCGTGACCAGGCCTGGATGCGCTCAACACCGATGACTGACGGGATCATATCCTCGCAGGATCCCGAAATGGATATCAGGCGGCCGCAGTCGGTTTTCAGGAGCGGCTGTCGAACGGATTTTTTTCTTTCTTTGGCGTGATCCATGCACCGATCAATCCCGCTAACGCACCGGCGAAAAGGTTGTTCAGCAAGACTCCTCCGATGACTGTCGGCCAGAAAAATTTCCGGATGATCTCCAATGCCGGTTGTATCTGATCCTCCGGCATATTGCCTTGTTTCAGCATTTGTTCCCGGGCGATGTCGAAGAGTTGTTCCTTGTATTCCGGGAATACCGTGAAGAAAACCACCTGGAATGCGATCAGCACGAGGGTCGCCACGGCCGTTGCCTTGAAGCCATAGGTGAAGAGCTGGCTGAAGGATGCGGTATTGTCCTCTGAACGGCCATGGAGGTAGATGAAACCGATCAGGCCACCCATCAGGATGACATAGCTCAGCATGCCCAGTGTGGTGTTGGTATTGAAACCCGAAAAGGTCAGTATAAGGGAATATACGATCTGTGCGGAGGAGATGATGAGTCCTGCCAGCGGGTGTGTGATCGGTTTCTGCATCTGTGTTGAATTGCGTTTAGGGTTTACGAGGGTCAGAAGCGGAAAAGTACAGATTATTCAACGGATGTTCAAAGGAAAATTGAGGAGGCAGATGCTGTTTGCACAACGGGAACCCTGCTGTATCTAGAACCAGTACCGCCGGCGTATGGAATGACCATCAACAGGCCCCGGTTTCTGCTCTTTTCGAATGAATACCCCATCTGCATTCCAAGTATTGCGGGGTTGATCAACCGGATCCCGATGCGCAATAAATCCCTTTTGGAGAATGGGAAATATCCGGTGTCGATAGGGTAGCAGCAGACCATGCCGCTGCGATGTCCGAGGGGTTTGGGAGCGTGTAGTCGCTTGATATATCCTCCTCTCTCCAGGTATTCCTGCGTTTTTATGCGGCCGCATCGATCTGCTAGCGGAATGGATGAATGCTACCGGATGGTTGATTTTTGAATCCGATCAACCATGCTGGATGATCCATCAAATGATCAAATCGAACGAGACGAACGACATGTCGTAAGCTGTTGTCAGTGACTCATCCAGTCGAACCTGGTCTTGTTCACTGATGTGCCGCCATTGGATGACGCGTACATGCCGACCATTGTACCGGTGAATCTTCCTGCTGCGGCTGCACCCAGAAAACTTCCGTCGACTCCCTGGCAGAAAGATTTCATGCGGATCCCGGATCTCCCATAGTGGAATGAATATAAGCTACCGGTTA
>JBIKIB010000491.1:0-2628 GCA_044361845.1 Chitinophagaceae bacterium
ACGGGTGTGTGGCCGGTATGCATGCCAGTCATCAGCGAGGCCCTTGAAGGGGCGCAGACAGATGTCCCGCTGTAAAAGTCGGTGAACCGGATCCCCTTTTTAGCCAAACTGTCGAGGTGCGGTGTGCGGATCAGCTGCTGGCCATAACAACCCAGGTCTCCATAGCCCATATCATCTGCAACGATCACAATGACGTTTGGTCTACGCTGGGCCATTCCCGCGTCGGGTAAAAAGTGTCCTATTATGAGGGCGATGCTGACCAGCCTTTTCATCCTTTGACATTTTATGATAGATGCGATCAATCCCCGGCATCAGCCCTGTCCGCTTCGGATCTGCAGCCCATTTGCGTATCCGTGGCTTTTGTTCCGTTACGTCGAAGGGTGGGGTTGTCCCCTGCGAAAGATATCCGATAAAGATACTGTTTCGCAACATGAATGACGGTTTGCCCACCACTTGGGCGTACCGAAAAGGGTGCCGGTAAATAGGATCATTCCATTTGCTTTCAGTATCAGGGGTGGATGAATGCAAGGGAAAGGAATCTGATGGCGTTTTGTCAGAAATCGATCTTGTACCCTGCCACCGGTATCCGCCCCAGCAGATACCCATACCCGATGGCTTTTTTCGATGCATCGTAGAAATGCCTTACCGGGTTCTTGCGGTCGAACAGATTCTGTGCGCCGATGATGAAACTGCCGGTGCGCTTACCATATTGCACCTTCCACTCGAACTGAAGGTCGATGCGGAAAATCAGAGGCAGTTTTTCTCCGTAGATGCGGCTGTTATCGTACACGGTTCTGTTTTGAAGGATGGACCGGGTGAGGTCAATGGGCGTCACACGAACGCCTCCTCCGGCAAAACCTTTCAGATCGAGGGATATGAAGGATGTGCGCCGACCCTTTAGCATCCATTCCTTTCCTGTCAGGAAGGTCACTGCGGTATTTGAATTGTAGCGGGTGCTGCGCCAGATGCCATCAGAGGGGAGGTATTCCGAATCATACAGACTGAGGGTCCCCAATACATAAAACTGGTCGTTCCAGAACCGCTCCAGTGTCAGCTCAAGACCATAGTTGCGACCGTTACCCTTGTTCGCCAATGGCTCGATGGCGAAATCATCATCCTGGTTGATGAGGCTGAACGAACTCTGCCGAAGCGCAGATACGGGAATGCCATGCAACCACTGGTAATAAGCTTCTGCCTTGAAATTCCAGTTTTTTGCAAACGGCTGCACAAATCCCAGGACGTAATGATTGGCACGGCTGAAGCCGAGGTCGCGGTTGGGTTGAACGGAGTCGTTGCCTATTTTGATCCTCGCAAAATAATTCCCCATCGGCTGTATCTGTGCGTGTTGTCCGACGCCCATCGAAATCGACCCGCCGGTGCGTGTGGCCCAGCGCAGGGCCATCCTCGGCTCTATGACCGACTTCCGGTTGAGTGCGAACTGTTGCCCGTGCAGTCCGGCGATGAAGGACAGACGGTTCATTGGCGTCCATTTCCACTGCGCGAAGTAATTCGTCAGGCGGGTATCCCCCTCCGAGCGGATCCTGTCGCGCAGCGCATTGGCGACCCACTCCCGTTGCTTCAGGTCGAAATGCCTGCCGGAAGAGTATGCACCGGCCTTGAGCAAGTGCTGTCCGTTTAGCTTATGCGTGACCGTTAGTGAGATGCTGTGATTGGTCTCCGCGAAACGATCATCCCTTGTGATGATGAGCGGACCGTCGTACCGTTCGAGGCGGACATCCTCATCCCGATACTGATATCCGTTGATGCTGTATATCGTCTTTATGAATGTTTTCTTTCCGGGGTTATAGCTGTGGGTGATACCCATCGCTCCGGTGCGTGCCGCATCCAGCCAGCCGGATCGCCTTGCGGTGTTCGCGGCCCAGGCTGACGGCACCCGTGAAGGTTCCTGTCGTTGTTGGCTCATGCCTGCGAAACCGAATAGGGTGAATGACCCTGCCTGCTTCGTTGGCAGGTGGATATTGAACGAAAGGTCCTGGAAGGAAGTCGCTGCATCCCCGATGTTGAAACCGATCTTTTGCATTAATGTCAGGAAACCGTATCGGTAGTTGACGAGGTAGGAGCCACCATATCCTTTTTTGAAATATCCCTCGGTGGCTGCGTCAATGCCAATGGTGCTGGCGGAGAAAGTATGTTCCCGTTTGTCCTTGTTGCCTTTCCGCAACTTGATATCGAACACGCCTGAAAGTGCGTTGCCGTATTCTGCCGGGAAGGCCCCGGTCATGAAGTCGGAGTTTGCCAGCAACTGTGCGCTGAGGATCGATATGGCACCCCCGGAAGTACCCACCCTTGCGAAATGGTTGGGGTTGGGGATATCGATGCCTTCCATTCGCCATAGCAGCCCATTGGGGGCGTTTCCCCTTATGATCAGGCCATTGGCATCTCCGAGTGACTGCACGCCGGCAAAGCCTGTTGCGATGCGTGAGGGGTCGTTGAATCCGGCGGCGAAGCGCCTCGTTTCTTCCACACTGAACATCCGGGCGCTGACAAGTGCCATGTCGTTGAGTGGTTTTGTCTTATTGGGTTTTCCCCGAACGACGATCTCTTTGTCATTTACGACATCCTCTTCCATTTCGACGGTCAGTACGAGTTCCTTTCCGGATTCGACGA
>JBIKIB010000211.1:0-6533 GCA_044361845.1 Chitinophagaceae bacterium
CTGGAGGATGTCCGCCGCAATGCCGCGGTATTCTCCCTGAAGGATAACGGAAACGCGTACCTGAAAGTGAGGGCCTTGAAAGTCTCCCTCGACGGAGCCCTTGGGTCATACGGTGCGTGGCTGCTCAAACCTTACAGCGACCGTGGCGGTTTCACGGGGCAGAATACTTTTTCCATCCCTGAATTGAAGGAGATATCGGCTTTCGCATGGCAGCGTGGCCTGCAGCTGTGCGTACATGCCATTGGAGACCGTGCCAACAGGGAAACGATCGATATTTTCGCAGCGCAGATAAGAAAGGACCCCAAACGGGACCATCGCTGGCGCATTGAACATGCCCAGCATGTCGATCCGGCAGACATCCCCCGGTTCCGGGAATATGGGATCATCGCTTCCATGCAAGGTATCCACTGCACCAGCGATGGTCCTTTTGTGCCGAAACGGCTGGGGCAGGAGCGGTCGGAGACAGGGGCTTATATGTGGCGGTCCTTCATCGATGCGGGAGTACTGGTGAACAACGGGACGGATGTGCCCGTTGAAGACCTGGATCCTTTCGCAAACTTCCATGCATCCGTCACCCGTCAGATGAAGGATGGAACGGCATTCTTCCCGGCACAGCGAATGACCCGGCAAGAGGCCTTATACTCCTATACCCTTGCCAATGCGATGGCCGCTTTCGAGGAGAAGGAAAAGGGGTCGATCGAAAAGGGTAAGCTCGCCGATCTCGTCATACTTTCCAACGACCTGCTCCGCTGTCGGGATGATGAGATCCCCTCCACCATGGCACTGCTGACGATCGTCGGGGGAAAGGTGGGGTACAGACACCAAAGCTGGTGAAGGCGGAATGAGTTTTTATATTTATTTTCACCGGCAGGATATAAAACAAATACAACCAAATACATGCAATTCATTGTTGGAACGGATTTTGAGGAGATGTCCCTCACTGCCGCGGAGGATTTCATCTTCACTCTTGAAAAGATCAGTAAGCCTGTCATCTGTCTTCCCTCGGGCAAAACGCCCCTCACTTTCCTGAAGATCATCCGGAATCATTACATTTCCCAGAAAAAGCAACCTGACTGGTTTTTCATTGGACTTGACGAGTGGGTCGGCGTGTCATCCTCTGAAAAAGGGAGCTGCAGGCAATTTTTTGATGAGCATCTGTTCCGCCCATTGGGTGTACCGGAGGAAAGGATATCTTTTTTCAATGGAATGGCCAGTGACCTGGACGGGGAATGTCGTCGGGCGGAGCAGTTCATCGCCAGCCATAAGGGCATCGATGTTGCTGTTTTAGGCATTGGAACAAACGGTCACCTGGGGTTGAACGAACCGGGTTCGTCAAAGGAATTACTGACACAGGTGATCGATCTGACGGATAGCACCATTGCCGCCGCTCAGGATTATTTTTCGGAGCCGAAGGATATCTCACAAGGAATAACACTCGGGCTGGGCACGCTGTTGTCTTCCCGCACCATCTTTTTGCTGGGAGGCGGGGATGCGAAAGCGGAGATCATCCGTGATGTTGTAGAAGGTCCGGTGACGTCGTCCATACCCGGTTCTTACCTGCAGGAGCATCCTAACTGCTTCCTCTATCTGGATGAGGCTGCTGCCCGGCTTTTGACACCCTGAAAAGGTGTCATCCTTTCTCCTGACCAATACACCGGGTTCCAGTGATCCGGTGTATTGGTCAAGGGAAAATGGTATTACTCAGAGGAGGCCCGACACCGGCAGCCATGATTTCTTCTCACTGCTTTCGAAAGCCAGCTCGATCATCCGCACGACATTGTATCCATGTTCGGGCTTTTCCTTCAATGGTTCACCCAAACGGATGGTGCGGTACAGATTCCGGTAGTAGTTACCGAAATCACCTCTTTGTGAAGGGTATTTTTCCCGGATGATCTCTCCGTCGACCTCAGTATGGAGGAGTCCGTGATATTGCTCTTCTTCGTGGCACCATTGTTCTCCGACGGGCAGTTCGCCGGCTTTGAGCCGATCCTCCTGCGGATCTTCGCCATGCTTGATGAACGAACCGAGGGTGCCGTGGAGTTGATAGCGTGGTCCCATTTCCCGAACAAGCATGGAGGAGTGTAGGGTCACTTTCAGGAAGCCATAATCCAGTTGCAGATCGAAGTAGTCATCGACCTGAGAGTAAGATTTCTGCTTGCGGATATCTGCCAGGATCGCTTCGGGTTTCCCAAACAGTACCAGTGACTGGTCGATGAGATGCGAGCCGAGATCGTACAATACGCCTGCACCCGGTTCAGCGTATTCCCGCCAAAGACCGTAAGTCCGGGGATCCGGCCGGTATCTGTCGTAATGTGCCGTGTATGTATGCAGCTCGCCCAGCATCCCCTTGCTGAGGATATCCTGCATCGTCAGAAAGTCTGACACGTAGCGTCGGTTATGGTAGACCGAGCAGACCTTCCCAAGTTTTTCTGAAAGCTCACAGAGTTCCCAAGCTTCTTCGGATCGGATGGTGAATGGCTTCTCCACCACCACGTGTTTGCCCGCCTGCAGTGCCGCCTTTGCGAAAGGGAAATGGGTGCCGTTCGGGGAGGTGATCACCACGAGCTCTATCCTGTCATCTGTCAGTAGGCTTTCAAGATCCCTGTAGGTTCTTATCCCGGGATATTTCACTGACGCTTCGTCCGACGATCGCTCCACGACGGCTTCCATGGAGAATTCGGGCATGGTGGAAAGAAATGGGGCGTGGAAGGTTCGGGATGATACGCCGAAACTCACAAGGGCTGTCCGTACGGGTTGAAAAGTCATGATGGCTTGGTTGTATGATTTTATAAAACTGAACAGGTTCGTGGCCGGTCAGATCGTCAGGATGAATCATGTTTGTTCATTATTATAAAACTGACATGAATATGTCGTCATAGTTTCTCACTACCTTATCTTATAATTTTGTGTTAACTTATTGAATAGATTCAATCCTTCCCTGAATGCAAGATACATCTAACTGGTTTTTTTCTTTCGTTTTCCTGTCATCTGCATTGGGGGTGATCGTAGCTTGTATCCTTCTTTTCATAAATCGTACGGATACCTTTCAATCCAAGTTGCTGGCGTGGTTTCTTGTGTCGATTTCTCTTTTTGCATTGATCTATGGATTGATGTTCACTTCTTTCTATCTGACATTTCCCCATATGTGGAGGGCGTTTGGTTGGGTGGGTTTTGTGTATGAGCCACTGTGTTTTGTGTATGTAAGGTCTGTGCTGGAACAATCCTATCGGTTCAAAAAATGGGATTTCCTATTTCTATTACCAGCCGTGCTTTACAACATTCATTTATTTCCTTTCATCATTTTACCCAGAGAGGTGAAGCTCGAATTCGTACAGCGAGCCATCACCGATACGACACTGATCATGCGCGAGCCGGAGGGATTGATGCCTGATGGCTGGGGACCATGGGCCCGATTGTTGATCAATGCGGCTTTGGTGTTCACTCAGTTCATCATGCTTCTGAAATGGAAACACCGCATTTTCAATGAGGGAGCGTCCATTGCGCAGAATAAATACATCTTCAAGTGGCTTTCGCTTGTCACGGGAATCATGGGATTGTTTTATACACTTGTTTTTTTTCAGTTCACCGCATGGGAGATCAGTGCTTTGAACCTCATACAAGGTGTGGCATTGACTGTTTCCCTAACGATCCTTTTCATATGCATCTCATTGCTCATAAGACCGTCGATCCTGTATGGATTGACCGGTTGGATGCAGGGTTCTGTTCCCGTAGCGAAGCTTCCGGATGCCCCTGTGCGGTCTGAAGATGAACTCCCCACCCAGCGGAAATCCACCCTCACGATATCTCAGGGTAAGGAATATAAGGATGCGCTGGAGGAACATTTTTCGCGGAATAAGCCATACCTGAAACAGGGGTATAAGATCGGCGATCTTGCCAATGAATTGAATATTTCATACCATCAACTATCCGCATTCATCAATCAGGAATACGGGAAGAATTTCAATGAACTCGTGAATGAGTACAGGGTGGATCATCTCGTCGATCTTGCGCGGACGGATATCGATCTGAATATGTACACACTCGAAGCACTGGGGAAAAAAGCAGGATTCAACTCAAGGGTCGCTTTCATCGCCGCCGTAAAAAAACGCACACATAAAACCCCTTCCGAGCTTTTCGGTCGCAAGGAAGAAAGCGAAAGCTAGGATTCTTGTCTCGAATTCGAAATTCTGAACATCTCCGAAGCCGTTCATGCGTAAAAGTGTTTGCTATGAGCATAACTATGCATCATAGAATCCAACCATCCTCTCTTTTTTATCTTTTCTGATATTTCTTTTTTCATACATATTCAGTCAGACATTTTCATGTCGATTCTGGATCAATGAGATCCCGTGTACATCAATGTCATGCAGTGAATCATTGAAGTGTTTGACATTTTTATGTAATGTTCATCATCAGGATATTAATGACATTGCAGGATTAAATTAAAATAAATATTAAATGTTTTTGAAGTCATTTGGATTCACTTGCTTGCTTTTCTTACTTGCTCATGCGTCATATTCCCAGATTGACAGCCTGCTGAATACCTTTAATGATACGAGCACCATCAGGGAGCAGGAAGTGACGGTGTCTGCACCGACGATCATGAATAAAAAATGGAACCAGTGGAAGACCCGGTTTTTCACTATGAACCTTGGCTTGGCGGTATTGCTCGATCATAATATTTTAGGACAGGACGATGAAAATATCGCTCAGGTCGGGAAGGTCGATCCGGGTACGGAATTCAGAGGCGAAAGGATTGTTTTGTCCGGGAATATTTTTGTCTCGAAGAAGAATCCCTGGAGGTATATGTTCAGTGCGAATTTCAACGGCCTGGATGCCCCGCCTGATAAAAAGAGCTTTGACTTCATAGACTGGAGTGTGGAGATCCCCATCAGTCAGAAGGCCGGTTGGATCACGCTGGGCAAACAGAAGGAAGGTGTTGGATTGGAATACATCATGCCGGGTACGCAGGCGCAGTTCATGGAGCGGGGCTCCGGTGCACCGATGCTGGTACGCCAGCGAAATATCGGTATCCGTTATTCGAACAGTGTGCTGGGGCAGAAGATGACCTATACCATCGGTGTATTCAACAACTGGTGGGAGACGGGTAAGTCATTTTCCGACAACGGATCACAGTTCGTTGCACGGGTGACAGGTCTGCCTTTTTATGAATCCGACAGGGCACTGATGCATATCGGTATTGGTTTCAGGCATACCGGTGCCACTGATGGGAAGCTGAGCTATAAGGCCAAGCCTGAGGCCAATACGGCTCCATCATTCATCAATACCGGGGCTTTCGAAGCCACCCGCGCCAATACGGTCATGCTTGAGTGGATCGGGGTGAAAGGACCTGTCGCACTGGTCGCGGAATACATGAATGCATCGGTGCGGAGCAGCAGTATGGGAGATCCCAATGTAGGATATCTGAACCTGGGTGGCAGCTGGTTCCTCACCGGAGAGAACAGGAGGTATAATAAAAACACCGGCAACCTCGGCAAACTCGTGCCAAAGAAAAATTTCAAATTCCGTCAGGGTTCGGGTCCGGGTGCCATTGAACTGGGTTCCCGATATACCCGTTCCGACGCAAATAGCCAGGGCCTGAACGGTGGTTCATTCGGCCGGTTCACGATGGCCATGAGTTGGTATCCTAACGCACATTTCCGGTATGAGCTGAACTATGGTCGTGGCAGACTAAACAAAGGCGGTGAAGTGGGACATACGAATATCTGGCAGTTCCGGGCGCAGTTTGAATTATGAATGATCCAAGGTCATATATGAAACACCTGACCAATATCATGTTGCAGATATCCTCCTTAGTGTTCATTGCAGGGATGCTCCTGTCTTCCTGCAATCATGCATCAGGAGAGATCGATGATAATGGCAGCGGTACATCTCTCGATGTTGTTCATGCCGATAGTGTCGCCGAACGGGAAATATATGTACCCAATACCATTTCAGCAGCTGCACAGGAATTACTGATGAAGGGTAGGGCAGCGAAGGCATACAAACGGATCTATCCTCTCGCGGATGATACTGCATCCTGGCGTTCGATCCGCAATGGTATGGAAGCCCAGGGTACCGATAATTTTCAGAAGGTCGTTGACATGCACGGGGTAACGGTAACGGATACCCTGATCGGGGGTGTCCCGGTACTTGATATTCGTCCGCCGGGTTGGAAAGACAACCACAGGGTCGTCGTGTTCTTTCATGGAGGTGCTTTCACGCTCAACAGTGCGAGATCGACCATTGCTAATACAGCTCCTGTCGCCAAGGCCGGTAACCTGCGCATCATCTCCGTGGATTATACGACGGCACCATTCGCCAATTGGAAGCAGATACAGCAGCAGGGGTTGGATGTATTCCGGGCATTACTGGCCAGGGGCTACGACATCAAGCATATCGGGATCTACGGCGCTTCTGCCGGAGGTGGTCTGGCGACATCGACCATACTCAACTTGCGCGACCAGGGCATGGGAACGCCCGGCGCCTGCGTACTTTGGTCACCATGGGTCGACCTGACCAAAGACGGCGAC
>JBIKIB010000129.1:0-8919 GCA_044361845.1 Chitinophagaceae bacterium
CCTTTCCCGGCCTGCAGGATCATCCGGATACCAAGATCTTTTGTGAGGGCAGGAAGCCATGAGCCTGTGGCGATGACGAATTCATCCGCCTTGAACATCCCGCTGTCCGTCAATACGGAAACGATTTTCTCTCCATTTTTTTCAAAACCCGTGATGGTTGTATTCAGTTGCAGCTTCGCACCCATACCGATGAGCGCCTCCTTCAGCGTCTGCATGAATTCTCCTGGATGGATATGGCAATCGATCGGGTAGAGGACGCCACCGAGTGTATTCACTTCCACATCCGGTTCCATATCCTGCACCTCCTTGCCTGAAAGGATCCTCGCCTCGATCTTCAAGGCTTCCGCTTCTTTTGCCAGTTCCATCTCATGTTTTTCCGTCGCAGCGCTTTTGTATAACATCAGGCATCCGTCCTCCGCCATCCTGAAATGATTGCCCAGCTCATCCTTCAGTTCCGATTGCAGTGCCCGGCTGAGTTGAAGGATCGAATGGAGGTAGGGTACGTTTTTTTCGACGGTATGGCTATTGGACTGCCTCCAGAATGTGAGGCCCCATCGCAGGAGGTCCATGTCGAGCCTGGGTTTGATATAGAACGGAGACGAAGCACTCAGCATCCATCGCAGGCCTTTGGCGATCATGCCCGGGGATGCGAGTGGCGTGAAGTGGCTGGGGGAGACGTAGCCCGCATTGCCGAAAGAGGTTCCTGATGTGATGTCACCGCGCTCGATGACGGTTACATCATGTCCCGCTTTCTGAGCATAATACGCCGCACATAAACCGATGACCCCACCTCCTGCAATGATTACTTTCGACATGAAACTGATGTATGATTTGTTCAAAGATGTCCGGGCCGATGCATCATCGGATGATCCCTTCCCGGAAAAATACAATATGAAGATGAATCTATGACAAAGGTCTTGTGGTCATCTGACCGACGCATCATGCTGACGGGATCATTTTTTTTCTGACGTGATTTTTTTGATGAACGACACTTCATCATCCTTGTACGCGGTCCCGTCTTTTCTGAATAGGTCATGGAACCACAGTTTCGGTTCCGAACCGTCAGGAATCGGTGTGTCCCATTGGTATATAGTATTGCTTTTTCCTGCCACAAGCCCCCAGTTGATGGCACCCACATTGTATTTTTTGAAGATGGGGAGATGCGATTCGAAGCGACTGTTCCTTGTCCTGGCCATGTATTCGGTGCATATCATCGGTTTGCCCGATCTGGATTTATCTGCGATCTCCTTTTCAAGGCTTTCAGCGGTATCGTAATTGTGGAAGCTGATCACATCCGATGCCGACAGTTGATAATCATTGTATGCATTGTCAGATGACCATGTACCGATTGTGAGTGGCTGTGAGGGGCGGACTTCCCAGGCCCATTCGAAGACTTTTTTCACCAATGGGAGCGAACTGCCTTTGTATCCGCTGTTCCCGGGTTCGTTGTAAAGGTCCCACATGATGATCCTTTTATCCTTGCGGAATGTGTGCAGGATATCCTTCACATAGGCTTCCAGATATCCCCATTGCGAAGGGTCATCGTGCACGGCTTTTGTCGGACTTCTGACCCATCCGCTGTTATGTATGCCGGGTTTTGGTGCCGGCTGGGGGCCTGTATTCGCATCCGGGTTCCAGCAGTCATCGAAGATGGTGAAGATGATCCGGATCCTGTTCTTTTGAGCGATATCGAGGAATCGGTGCATTCTTTTTTTGAATCCGTCGCGGTCCGACTTCCATGCAAGATCGTGAAGATAGACGCGCATGGTGTTCATCCCGATGGCGGATGCCCAACCGAGTTCGCGGTCGATCGTTGGCGGATCGAATGTCTCAGCCTGCCACATCTCAAGTTGGTTTATCGCGCTGCTGGGTAAAAAATTCGCACCCACCATCCATCCCTGTTTTTCATACCACGCATTGGCTTGTTGCGCACTCCAGATGGGGGGTGTCTGTGCCGACACGATGTGCGAATGGATGAGGAACGGCAGCAGGAGCAGGATCGGTCTGATCGACTTCATGTGTGTAAGATTTATTTCAATGTTGAATAGTTGATCTTCACGTCACGGATCGAGGTTGGCAACCATACCTGCATCTCCGTCTTTCCCCTGTTTGCCCAGGTATAGTAGGGGATGGCGATGATCTTACGATCTTCTGTTTTCGCAGACCGGCCGTCATCACCGATAACGAGTACGGGCACTGTTGCCGAAAGCGCCATCACCTTTTCATCTGTCACGCTGAATGGCTCTGTCTCGAAGGTCGTGTTTTCCGGGAGGATGATGTTCCATGCATGCTTTCCGTTGTCGGTTCCTTCAACGCAATATACCAGAGGTCCCCGCTGGATGGCGGTACGGTACTGGTTTTGCTTCACCTCGTCCCTTGACATCACCTGTACGACTTTCATCGGGAATTCGAATTCAAGTACATCTCCCTGTTTCCATGACTGTTCGATGACGGCGTATCCATCACTCATGCTGAAGGGTATCGATCTGCCATTGACGGTAAATCGGATATCAGGTTCGTTGGTTTTGGCATTGGCGGGCTTGTATAGCTCGCCCGGTACGGTTTGTCCCACTAGCCATCCGGGTATCCGCACATACACTTTGAATCTGCTTTTCTGGCTGGGGTCTATGTGGAGTGTGATCTTTCCGTTCCATGGGTAGTCCGTATCCATCCGGATGTTCACATCCGACTTACCTATTTTAACGGTCGTGTTGCTGCCGACGAAAAGGTTCACGGCAAATCCGTCTTTTGCCGTTGCATAGACATAGTTGCCCAATGACGCCACCAGCCTGGCGATGTTAGAAGGGCAACAGGCCGTACCGAACCATTCTCTGCGTTGATGTTGGCCTTTGGAAGCAAGCGGGTTGCCATAGAAGAATCTGTCACCCGACAGACTAAGTCCGTCGAGTGCACCATTGTAGAGGCTCCGTTCCAGCACATCCATGTACTCAGACTTTCCGGTGAGGGCGTTCATGCGTTGGTTCCAGAATACCATGCCCACGGATGCGCAGGTTTCACAGTATGCTTCCTCGTTAGGTAGGTCATAATCCTTGTTGAATCCTTCATTGCTGCCTGCAGAGCCGATGCCTCCGGTGATGTACATGTTCCGGAACACGACATCCTCCCAAACGGTCCGCATGGCCCTGACGTAGTCGGCATCCCCTGTTGCTGCGGCAACATCGGCCGCTCCGGTGTAGAGGTACATGGCGCGAACCGCGTGTCCGGTGATCTCTTTTTGTTCTTTGACGGGCAGCACATCCTGCGCATAGGCGGTATCTTTCCAGTCTGTCCATGTGTATCCTTTTGCATGGCCATTGCCTCGCTCCGAGAGCAGCCAGTCTGCCAGGTTCAGGTACTTGCGATCACCGGTGGTCTTGAACAGTTTTACCAGGGCAAGCTCGAGTTCCTGGTGGCCGGTCACCCAGTGGCGTTTGCCCGGGCCGAATATCGCATCGAAATGATCCGCCCAACGGGTGGCGACATCCAGCAGTTTCCGTTTCCCGGTCGCATCGAAATATGCGACAGCGGCTTCTATGAGATGCCCGTTGTTGTAATCCTCGTGCATGCTCATGTCCGTGTATCGTTTAGCCGGATCCGTTAGTGTGTAGAATGTGTTCAGGTATCCGTCCGGTTGCTGTGCCGCTGCGATCTTGTCGATCCATTCATCGCATTTCTTTTCCATCTCCTTGTTAGGATGGGTCTTCAGCGAATAAGCCATCGCCTCCAGTGCCTTGAAGACATCGCTGTCATCATAGAATATCCCTTCGTGTTTCTCACCCTTGTTCCGTGCGACCTTCTCGAAGTTTCGGATGCGTCCTGTATTCACCTCCGTCTGGTAGATGCAGGCCTCGAGGGTCTTGGTGGCGACCTTTCCGATCTTCGGCTTCCAGAAGGCGTCGGTGATATCGACCTTAGAGAAGTTCACCGGTTCGAATGTCTGGATGCTCTGCCCGTTCTTTTGAGCATGGGTGGTGAGCATGACGGTCAGAAAAGCGATTGTTGTGCGGATATATTTCATTTGTACATTGGGTTTGATCATTATCTTCTATCACAAATCCGCCACGCGGAACGGCTTCACTTCGATGTGCTTCCATACTCCTTTTGTGATGTAGGGCTCATGGGCATACCAGTGATCGAATTCTTCCTCGGTATTGAATTGTAGGATCATGGCCGAGCCCTTCATTCGTCCGTTGTCATCAAGTATGGCACCGCCGGTGATGAAGTGGTTGTTGACTTTCAATTCCTTTGCGCCTGCGAGATGTTCCGGCCTCACTTCAGCCCTTCTTTCAGGAGCTTGTTCGTCGGTGTCATCGTATGCGATGATCAGGTATTGTTTCATTGATGTCAGTTGTTGTGTTCATGAATCACAGGGGGATCTTTAAAGTACCTGAAACCCATGTGCATATGGGTCATCATCCCGATCGATGGAGATGGTGTTATGTCCGTGGATCCTCGCCCATCCTTCAATGGAGGGTATGATCGCGGGCTTTCCTCCGACGGTTGTCACGCCCTCTATCCTGCCGATGAACTTGCTGCCGATGATGCTCTCGTGTGTGAACACCTCGCCTGTGTGGAGTTTCCCTTTTGCATGCCATTGGGCCATGCGCGCACTGGTACCTGTGCCGCAGGGTGACCTGTCGATCGCCTTATCGCCATAGAAGACGGCATTCCTGGCGGTGGAACTGCCATCGAGTGTGGCTCCTGTCCACAGGATATGGGAGCACCCTTTGATGGTAGGGTCATCCGGATGTACGAAAACATATCGGTCGTTGATCCTTTTGCGGAGTTCCCTCGCCCAACCCACCAGCTTGTCGGCAGTGAAATGTTCGAGGCCGGGGAAGTTGGTCTGCACGTCCACGATCGCATAGAAATTACCACCATAAGCGACGTCGAAGGTCAGTTCTCCCAGATCGGGACAGTCTGCTGTCAGGCCTTCTGAGGCGAGAAAAGATGGGACATTCGTCAGTTTCACAGACTTCACCTTTCCTCCATCTTGTTTATATTCAATTTCGACCAGTCCTGCAGGTGCTTCCATCCGGATCTTTCCGGGTACACGAGGTTTTACGAGACCGGCCTCCACGGCGATGGTGATGGTACCGATCGTGCCGTGGCCGCACATGGGCAGGCAACCACTTGTTTCGATGAAAAGAACCGCGAAATCGTTTTGTGGATCATGCGGCGGATAGAGTATGCTTCCGCTCATCATATCATGACCTCTTGGTTCGAACATCAATCCTTTTCGGATCCAGTCGAATTCTTGCAGGAAATGCTGGCGTTTGGCACTCATGTCTTTCCCCTCCAGCACTGGTCCTCCCTTCGCGACAAGCCTCACCGGATTCCCACAGGTGTGCGCATCGATGCATTCAAATATATGTCCGGATAAGGGAGGATGACTCATAAGTTGATGCATTTCGGTATCCGTAAAAATAGCGAAATCACAGCAAGGAACAGGTGCTTTGACATGCTAATTGCCGGAAGCGCAATAAGACAAAATTGCCTTTTGGTGAGGGTGCGGAGTGTGGGCTATGTAGAAGTATCCTAACCCTTGGAGAGTACCCCAACTCTCCAAGAGTACCCCCACCCTTGGAGAGTTACCCCACCCTTGGAGAGTACCCCCACCCTTGGAGAGTACCCCCACCCTTGGAGAGTACCCCCACCCTTGGAGAGTACCCCCACCCTTGGAGAGTTACCCAACTCTTGGAGAGTTACCCAACTCTTGGAGAGTACCCCCACTCTCCAAGGGTTATTTTAACGCGATCTCGCCATTTAGGACTTTTGATTGTCTTTCGGGTTGGTGGGTTGGACTTGGGCTAACTGCTGAACCAGGCACTTTCTTTTTCTTGTCAAACTGAAGTTTCATCAGGATACGTTCTTCTGAAAGACCTGAGAATTTCCGGGCTATAGGTTGATTATGGTATGTCATGAATGCATCGTAACCACCAAAAGCCTTAAGTACAGTGTTCCCCGATCTTTTTGACTTTTGCATGCATTTGTATTCAGAAAAAGAACTATACGACCAATCTTCAAGATTTTTTACAAACCCGTGATGGACGGGATTGCAATGTATATAGTGTACCAGTTTACAGAATCCGGCTTCGTCATCAACTGGCTTCCACCGCATGTTCTGACGGAACAGGCTTCCCATCCTACAATAGCTTTTATTGTATGATTGTGTGTAGCTGTTCAACAAATTGGAGAACTGCTTTGAAATCCGCTTCAAAGCCATCTCATCCGACATACCGGTGAATTTTTCATCCCTGACGGACAGTTCCGCGACGCATGGAATGCTTATAGCAAGGTGAAAATGATTAGGCATCAGACAATATGCGTCCAGATCCACCGCCGGGCTGACCAACTCATGGTACCGACTCATGAAATAGTAGTAATTCCTTCCCTCCTGAAAAATATTTTCTGACCCATTTGCATGGGTGAATACATGGTAAGTGCGGCTTGTTTTCTTCATCCTGCAACTTCACTTTTCTCA
Organism: Chitinophagaceae bacterium; assembly: GCA_044361845.1. Classification (GTDB taxonomy): domain Bacteria; phylum Bacteroidota; class Bacteroidia; order Chitinophagales; family Chitinophagaceae; genus Pollutibacter. The sequence goes on from JBIKIB010000129.1 coordinate 6,485, forward strand.
ATACCTGTTTCCAAAGTGTATTTCTCTTGAATCGGCATGATTTTTCTCCACGGATTTTGTTAATTTACCCTTTGATATCAACACAACATCTTTTATCATAACACCATCAAAGACATAACCTGCTTTTACTATGGAAACCTACGGAAAAATTCTTCTGATCGCCATACCGACATTCCTGGTGCTTGTCCTTTTTGAAAAATGGTACGGCTGGTACAAAGGAAATGATACGGTCAGGAACCTTGACATGATCTCGAGCCTCAGCTCAGGCATCACGAATGTAACCAAGGATGTCCTCGGATTGAGCGTTGTGATCATTTCCTATGGGTGGATGCTGAAGCACCTGGCGGTATTTCATGTTGATTCGGGTTTCTGGACATACTTCATCGCATTCATGGCCCTGGACCTGTCCGGATACTGGATCCATCGAATCGCACATCAATACAATATCTTCTGGAACAACCACATCATCCACCACAGCAGTGAGGAATTCAACCTCGCCTGTGCATTGCGCCAGAGCATATCCGTTTTCTTTCGCATCTTCACTTTCTTCCTCCTGCCGGCCGCCTTCTTTGGCGTGCCCGCACAGGTGATTGCCGTTGTCGCACCCCTGCATCTCTTTGCACAATTCTGGTACCATACCCGCCATATCGGAAAGCTGGGCTGGCTTGAACATATCCTGGTGACACCATCGCATCACCGGGTACATCACGCCATCAACCCGGAGTACATCGACAGGAATTATAGCCAGATCTTCATCATCTGGGATAAATTATTCGGCACCTTCCAGGAAGAAAGAAAAGATATCCCACCTGTCTACGGGATCACGGTGCCTGTAAGGACCTGGAATCCTATCCGGATAAATTTCCAGCATGCATGGCAGCTGACAAAGGATGCATGGTATGCTCAGGATATGCGCGATAAATTCAGGATCTGGTTCATGCCCACCGGATGGAGACCGGAGGATGTGCGTGAGCGCTATCCGCTTGATAAGATCGATAACGTATATGATTTCGAAAAGTATGATACAAAGGCGGGAACAGCATTCCATGTATGGTGCTGGGTGCAGCTCCTGTTCATGCTGGCATTCATCTCCTGGTTCTTCGCAAACCTGGCGGAAATAGGGATCCCCGGCATATTCCTCTACGCAGCTTTCATTTACCTGACGGTATATGCCATCACAGACCTGATGGACCGGAATGCATCGGCGATCGTCTGGGAATCCATCCGAAACCTTTTCGCCGCATATCTCCTCTACACACAGGGAGGTGACTGGTTCGGTGCCGGCTCATTCTTGCCAAGTGCCGGCTTACTGGTTGCAGGCTATCTGTCACTGTCAATGATCGTTACAATGTACTTCACGGTCACGCATAACCGAGAAGATAAGTTGTCCGTTCAATTGGTCTGATGCGTCACCAGCTGGTGACCCCTTCCGACACCTCATCCCCCGATGATACCCGTGGATGGTTCATTGTTCACGGTCCTCATCATGCTCAGGGGATTATCGTTCTTCAACTCATCCGGCAACAGCTCGTCCGGCCAGTTCTGCCATGCGATGGGTCTGGCGAACCGCTTGATGCCGTCTGCACCCACTGACGTGAACCGACTGTCGGTAGATGCGGGAAATGGCCCACCATGATGCATGGACAGGCATACCTCCACACCCGTCGGGACGCTGTTCAGGATAAATCGCCCACAAAAACCCTGTATCACTGAAATCATCTCGCTGTGATTGCTGACATCTTCCGGGGTACCCATGACCGTGGCCGTCAGCTGACCTTCCATCTGCGTTGCCACCTGCAGCATCTCCTCCATATCACGGCAGCGGACGATGATCGAAAAAGGCCCAAAGACCTCCTGATGCAATAATGGATTCTTCAGGAAAGAATCCCCGTCGACTGTCGCTATGGCGGGTGTTCCATGTATGCCGTCATCCGATGCTTCCCGGGTAGTCACCCGTCGCATACCCTTCTGTGTCAAAGCCATTCCCATCTTTTCCCTGTACGCCGACGCAATGCCGGCATGCAGCATCGGGGAAGGGGATGTCTGACCGATGAATGCTCCCAGTGCCTCTGTGAATTTGTCGAGATCCGGACTTTCCACACCTATGATCAGACCCGGATTGGTGCAGAACTGACCGGTTCCCAACGTGATCGACGATGCGTAGTCTCGTGCGATGTTGGCGGCATCCGATGCGAGCTTCTCCGGCAGCAGGAATACGGGGTTCACACTCCCCATCTCCGCGAAAACAGGGATGGGTGATCGCCTCGCATTGGCCCAGTCGAAGATCGTCCTGCCAGCCGTGTAGGAGCCGGTGAAGCCTACCGCCTTCGTGTGCGGATGTGTGACAAGTGCCTTTCCCGTTTCGTGAGAGATGCCATGCACATGGATCATGATATCTTCGGGTACCCCACACCGTAAGGCCGCAGCCCTGATGG
>JBIKIB010000130.1:0-8914 GCA_044361845.1 Chitinophagaceae bacterium
TTGTTAGATCTCTCAAGATTCCCGTTTTAGGCTTTGGTCAGATTTCATGCTTTTGGCGGATAGGCTATTTGCTAGAAGAATCATGTAATTCTTTCAGGGTTTTATGGCAAGACCATTATTTTATTATCACCCAACCAACTTTTTTACAAGATGAAAATTTATCCCCTGTCTGAAGGTTCATTCACCATCGACCAAACGAAGAAATTCGTACCATTCGATACCCTTGAAGACAATTTGGGAGAGCGTTCCAAGGGCAGTTTGTTGGTGGAGATCCAGCCATTTATCGTGGTCACTAATGAGGAGACCATCCTGTTGGATACCGGCTTGGGCTATACAGGACCTGATGGTATCCTCCAGATCCATCAGAATATGGCAAGGGTGGGAATCGATCCGCTTGATGTCAGCAGGGTTTTGCTGACACATCTGCATAAGGATCATGCCGGTGGTATCGCACTTGATAAACCCGTACTTGGAGAAAGGCATCTGTCATTTCCCAATGCGGTTTATTATGTACAGCGGATGGAGCTGGAATATGCATTCAGGACTGGAGCTCCTTCCTATATGCCCGAAGAATTGCAAATACTTGCCGCAAGTGATAAGCTCGTCCTGTTGGATGGCAATGGACAGATCAGTGATGGGATCAGTTACGAATGGAGTGGGGGCCACAGTCCGTACCATCAGGTTTTCTGGATCCGGGAGGAAGGGAGTACGATTTTTTTTGGCGGGGATGAGGCACCCCAGCTTCAGCAGATGAAGACGCGTTTCATGGCAAAGTACGATCATGACGGGCGAAAGGCTATGGAACTCAGGAAAAAGTGGTGGCTGGAAGGAAAGGATTGGACTTTTCTGTTTTATCACGATATCAAGGTGCCAACAGCCGTTCCGGAGTAATGGGATTCCCTGATGATCGGGTTTCGAACAGGGACAAAGGATGATGATGAATGGGCAAAAAAAAGGCTAGCCCTAGAAAGAGCCAGCCGTTGCTAACCTATGAAAAACACCGAGTTAAAATTAGAAAAAAAACATTTACGATACTACGAAAAGCCTATTTCTTTTTTTCGGACATCTTTTATTTTGAAAATATTCAGAAAAAGGTTAATCCGAAAAAATCACTTATTTTTCCTTTCTTCCATCTCTTTCATTCTTTTTTTCATCAATGGGGATTGATTTTCCTTGGCTCTATTTCTCATATGGGCTGCATTTTTCAGCATCCGACGGAAATCGTCTTCTGATTCATATACTTTCATTCCCCTCTCCTGTCCGAGCGTCTTGCTGAACTCCGTCCGATATTTTTTACGGATGTCAAGCATTTTCTGTTGTTTGTCCAGGGGGTCGATGATGGCAGTGTTACTGTTCAAGGCCTTTACATCACTGCGGTACTTGTTGAATACCGGCCAGAATTTCTGAGCATCTTCCGGTGATAGATTCAGGTGCTTCGTAAGGTATCCGACTTCGAGGGATTCGATCCTTTCACGATCGGGGTGCATACCTTTTCGCGGTGGCTGGGCGATGCTGAAAAATGGGGTCAAAAGCAAAAGAAGCATCAGGGATTGTTTCATACTTGTGTTATTTGAATGGGTTAAAAATTGACATGGTGTTTTTATTCTATCACTATCGATTGTTCACGTATAAATTCAACTATGGCAGCATCATCGACTTCAGCAAGGAGCGTATACATATTTCCTTCGCTCATATCGAGTAGCTCATCTCCTGCTCCTTGACTTGGCAGATCCGTGAACGCTGCAGGAAAGAGTTCTATCATGTCTGTTTCCTTCAGGAATTGGTCGACCTCTTCATTGTTCAGTATCATCGTATCGGACGGTATTGATAGTTGGGTTGTAGCGATCTGTGTGGGTATATGTTGAGGCTTTCTCAACAACAAAAGGGCGGTCACGGAAAATATTAAGATGATGCTGGCTGCTGCAGCTACTTCACTCCAACGCCATTTGGATGACCATGGCATTCGTTTGATAGGATCACCGATGGTATGGTCATCCTGAACCGATCCAGATTGCTTCAGTGTTTTTTCAATGGCGGGAAAGGGCTGCTTTTTTTCTGTTGGCAAATGGGTTAACGGGATTTCTAGGGAGAATGCTGAAATCTCCTCTTTCGTATATGGGTTGGGCATCGTTGCCATGTGACTTGCGATTAATTCGGATTTTGTTTCGAAGTAATCAGCCGGTACTTGAAAGGGCATGTGTTTTCCGATGCCAGCAAGTTTGCTGCCCATTTCTTCCAATTCATTTTGCACTGCTGTCTTATTATTCATATCCTTGTTATGACCTCGATTATCATGTATGGTTTAATGATTGAGGATGAAATCCTCTATCTTCCTGACCGCATGGTGGTAGTTTGCTTTGAGTGCTCCAATGGAAGTTCCGAGGATATTGCTTATATCCTGGTAAGGCATTTCATCGTAGTATCTGAGTGTAAATACGATTTTTTGTTTCTCAGGGAGTTTTTGGATGGCGGCTTGTATTTTCCACTCCAATTTATTTGCATCAAACCCGGTTTCTGAACTGAGTTTATCTGAAAGCCAATCCGAAACATCATCCAATGGTATGGTGGTGCTTTTTTTCTGTTGTTCGAGTAAGCTGAGGCTTTCGTTGGTAGCGATCCTATAGAGCCAGGTATACAGTTTCGCATCTTTTCTGAAATGTGCAAGACCGTTCCAGGATTTCAGCCAGGTATTTTGCAGGACGTCGTTTGCATCTTCGTGGTGTATGACAAGGCGTCGGATATGCCAGTACAGTTTTTCACTGTATTTGTCTATAATGGCGGCGAAGGCCTTTTCTTTTGCTGCTGGCTGAATGAACAAGCGCAGCAATTCCTCATCATCTGTTTGCAATGGCATGGGTGTCATTCACGTGACTTAGTTTAAACCAAAAAAACCAGTCATAAGACTGGTTTTTCAGGATAAGGTTTAATCGTTGAGGGGGTCAAGGTCTTTTTCGGCTGATTGCCTTCAATGCGGCGGCGGAAATATGTTCGGCATCGAGGCCGTATTTTTTGAGCAGTTCGGTTGGTTTTCCGCTTTCTCCGAATGTATCATTGGTTCCGATGAGTTCAATGGGTACGGGTTGGTTTCTGGCGGCAAGTTGAGAGATGCTGTCGCCGAGTCCGCCAATAACGCTGTGTTCTTCAGCTGTCACGGCACAACCTGTCTTCCTGATGGATGCAAGTACAGCGGCTTCATCCAAAGGTTTGATGGTATGGATGTTTACGACTTCTACGGAAATTCCTTTTTCTGCAAGCATTCTTGCGGCCTCTATCGCGATCCATACCATGTGTCCGCATGCGAAAATACTGACATCTGTTCCTTCGGAGAGGCATTGTGCTTTTCCGATGACGAAAGGTTCATCTTTTGTGAAGATGGGCCATACAGGTCTGCCGAATCTAAGATAGACAGGGCCCTTATGTGCAGCTATGGCGATGGTGGCTGCTTTGGTCTGGTTGTAGTCGCAGGGAACGATCACGGTCATCCCCGGGAGCATCTTCATGAGTCCGATATCTTCCAGGATCTGGTGTGTCGCACCATCCTCGCCAAGGGTCAGTCCGGCATGTGATGCACAGATTTTTACATTTTTTTCGGAGTAGGCGATGGACTGTCTGATCTGATCATAGACCCTTCCGGTGGAGAAGTTTGCAAAGGTCGTGGTGAAAGGGATTTTACCACCGATGGTGAGTCCTGCTGCCACGCCCATCATGTTTGCTTCGGCGATGCCGCACTGAATGAATCTTTCCGGAAAATCTCGTATGAAAGCGTTCAGTTTCAGTGAGCCTGCCAGGTCTGCGGTGAGTGCGACCACGTTGGGGTTTGTCTTTCCAAGTTCGTGTATGCCGTCACCAAAACCACTTCTTGTATCTTTTTGTCCGGTAGGTTGTATATCCTTCAGCATTTTCAGGTCGGTTGAGTGCCGCAAAGTAAAGTCAATGGGCGGGTATTTGAGACATCAGCCGGTTTTATTTTTCAGTACGGGAAATATCGTTGGATCAGTTGAACTTGAAATTCCTCAACGGGAATTTTTTGGTTTCGTCCTGGAGTTCCATTTCCCATTTCCAGGCAGTCTCCATGATATCTTCGAGGGTGAATTTGGGCACCCATCCGAGTTCATTTTCAGCTTTATCCTTGTTTGCATAGATGGCGACGACATCACCAGGTCTGCGCGGGCCGATGATATAGTTCAGTTTGATTTGGTTCACTTTTTCGAAGGCTCGAATGGCTTCCAGAACGGTGATACCGTTACCGGTTCCCAGGTTAAAGACTTCACATTTGGATTTATTTTTCTTGTCCAGCAGATACTGGATGGCGAGTGTATGTGCGTGTGCCAGATCACAGACATGAATAAAGTCGCGTATGCAGGACCCGTCCCTTGTTGGGTAGTCGTTGCCAAAGACCGTGAAAGGGGGGATTTTCCCGATTGCGGCCTGGGTAATGACTGGGGTGAGGTTGAGGGGTTTGTCGATAGGCAGTTCCCCGATGATGGCGGAGGGGTGTGCACCTGCGGGGTTGAAATATCGGAGCAGGATACATTGTGTAGGGTTGACCTTTGCGAATTCCCGGATGATGGTTTCCCCCATTTGTTTAGTGGATCCGTAGGGAGATTCCGCGGGTTTTTCCGGAGTTTCTTCTGTGACCGGGATCTGGTCTGGATTTCCGTAAACGGTGCAGGAGGAGGAGAAAACAAAATAGGGGATTTTATATTCCTCTATGCAGCGCAGTAGGTTTATGAGGGAAGTGAGGTTGTTATGGTAGTACATCAGTGGGTTGGTCACTGATTCACCCACGGCTTTATAGGCAGCGAAATGAATGACTCCTACGATATCATCATTTTCTGCAAATATGGCGTGGGTGTCATCAAAGTCGCATAGATCGACTTTATAGTTCTTGATCTTCCTTGCCGTGATTTTCTCTACGCCGTCGAGGAGTCGATCGTTGGAGCGAGAGTTGTTATCGACAGAAATGACTTCGAATCCGTGACCTACCAGGTCGAGTAATGTGTGGCTGCCAATGTATCCGCTACCACCTGTAACAAGTATTTTTCTCATAGATAAATGCTCATGCGTATTTCAATCCTGCAAAATTGGCGTTTTTCACGGATGATGAGTGTGTAATTTTCCATGTTCATGAAACGATTTCAGCGAGATAAGTACCATATCCGCTTTTCATGAGTGGTTCTGCCAGTTTCAGGAGTTGTGGTGTATCTATGAATCCTTTTCTCCAGGCGATTTCTTCGATGCATGCAATTTTTATCCCCTGCCGTTGTTCTATGACCTGGATGAATAGGGATGCCTGCATGAGGGAGTCGAAGGTGCCGGTATCGAGCCAGGCTGTTCCCCTTTCTAGAATGGAAACTTTGAGTTTTCCGCGTCGGAGATATTCTTTGTTCACATCTGTGATCTCGTATTCGCCACGGGGTGAAGGTTTCAGATTTGCTGCGATGTCGACCACATCATTGTCGTAGAAATAAAGCCCGGGTACAGCATATCGGCTTTTGGGTTGGGTGGGTTTTTCTTCGATGGATATCGCCATGTTCTGTTCGTCGAATTCGACCACTCCGTATCTTTCGGGATCACTCACCTGATAGGCGTAAACGATACCTCCATTGGGTTGGTTATTTTTCTCGAGCATCTTACCGAGCCCGGCACCGTAAAATATATTGTCACCCAGCACAAGAGCCACTGCATCGTCTCCGATGAAATCTTTTCCGATGACGAATGCCTGTGCCAGTCCATTGGGTTCTGGTTGTGCTGCATAGCTGATATCCAAACCCAGATGTTTACCGTCGCCGAATAGTTTCTTGAATTGTGGAAGGTCGTGAGGAGTGGATATGATGAGGATCTCACGGATCCCTGCGAGCATCAGGGTGGAGAGGGGGTAGTAGATCATCGGTTTGTCATATACCGGCATGATCTGTTTGCTGATCGCGTAAGTGATGGGATAGAGCCTTGTGCCTGATCCGCCGGCCAGAATGATTCCTTTCATAGTATGAGATAAGTGGATGGGGTAAATCTACTTGGCAAATATGGTGCTTTATTGTCTATCATGCAACCGTTCGAAAGGAAAATGACCGGTCGTAGATTTGGTTTTAAATGAATAGTTTGACGATGTGGTACACGAGTATGGCCACAAAAGCGCTGACGGGGATTGTGAGGATCCATGCCCAGAGGAGATTGATGGTGACTCCCCAGCGGACGGCTGACAATCGTTTGGTCGCACCTACACCGATGATGGAACCTGTGATGGTATGGGTTGTACTGACGGGGATTTTCAGGGCTTCTGTCACAAAAAGGGTAATTGCACCGGCAGTTTCTGCGGCCACTCCTTCGAAGGGGGTGACCTTGGTTATCCTGGTACCCATCGTCTTGATGATCTTCCAACCCCCGCTCATCGTCCCGAGGCTGATCGCTGCATAGCAAGCCAGGGGCACCCACATGGGCATTTGGTCGAATGTATCGATCGATCCGCTTGCGATGAGTGCTGCTGTGATGATACCCATGACTTTTTGAGCGTCATTTCCGCCGTGACCGATGCTGAATGCGGCCGAGGAAACGAGCTGAAGCCTTTTGAACCAGATATTTGCGCGTGTGGCATTGAGGGTATTCAGGTAAACGGTGAAGACCGCGAGTACGGTCATGATCGTTGAGAGAAGGATCCATTTGAAATTCTTGGAGTAAAATATCAGCCGGGTGAGGTATGATTGGTAATGGGTGCCTTCAGACAATACTTTATCGTTGAATTCCATGTTCAGGTAGAGAAAGAGTGCGACACCTGTGAGGACTGCCAGGGCAAGGATTTTCGGGATGATCCCTTTCCGGAACGAATGGATGAACCACAAGGAGATGATGAATGCCATGAGCATACCCACCAGGGGTGCGATGAAAATGAAAAGCACCGTCTTGAGGATCGGGTCAGAATTGATGGCTGCGAACCCTGCATGGGCAACGCCAGCCCCTGCGAAGCCACCGATCAGGGTATGGGAGGAGGAGGATGGTATACCGAACCACCATGTCAGTAGATTCCAGAAAATCGCAGCCACCAGACCCGAGAATACGATGATCATTCCCGGTTGCCCTGTCAGAACATCTTCTTTCACGGTTTTGGCAATGGTATTGGCGACTCCGTGGTCTTTGAAGATGAAAAAGGCGGCGAAGTTGAATACCGCAGCCCATATGACAGCCTGGAAAGGCGTTAAAACTTTTGTGGATACGACCGTGGCGATGGAGTTTGCCGCATCATGGAATCCATTGATGTAATCGAAGATAAGCGCCAGCGCAATGATGGTGATAAGGAAGCTGCTCATAAAATGCGGGGCGGGTTATGCGTACTTGATGATAATGGATTCGATGACATTCCCGGCGTCTTCGCATTTGTCGGTAGCGATTTCCATCACCTGATAGATCTCCCTCATTTTCATCACCTCTTTGGCATCCGGTTCCTCTTCGAAGAGTCTTTCGATGCACATATCGAATAGATCGTCAGCCTGATTTTCAATGCTGTTGATCTTGACAAGGGATTCAGTCATCAGCCTCAGGTTCTTCATATCGCGGAGTTCTTTGACGGCCTGATTCACATGGATGGTGCTTTGATGAATCAGTTCAGCGAAACGGTGCAGACCATCTTCTACCGGATGGATCTTATAGAAGTTGATCTTTTTGGCAGAGGCGAAGATGTAGTCAGCTATGTCGTCAAGAGAGCTTGCCAGATAGTGAATGTCCTCCCTATCGAAAGGGGTGATGAAATTTCTTCCCAATTCTGTGAATATGTTATGGGTCAGCTCGTCGTTTTCATGCTCAAGGTCTTCGATCTTGCTGATCAGTGCGGTCCTCTTATCGAATTCCGGTTCATCGACCACATCCCGCAGCACCCTGCCCATTTCCATAACCCTTTCGCTGACCTGTTCGAACAGACTGTAGAATATCCTGTCTTTGGGGAGAAACAGTTTTAGGAACGAGTTGGAAGCCATGGCATCATTTTTGGCAAAATTAGCTTTATTGACCTGTGATATTAATGCCCATAATCACTTAATAATTACTTAACATTGGAACTTGAACATTGGAGGGTGAAGTCTTGGGAAAATTTCATAAATACCTTGGATACAATTTATTCGTTGGAATACTCCTTTTGGTTTCCATGGATCTGCGTGGCCAGTTCCTGATGGATATGCTTGATACGACCAAGGAGATGGGTAAGGGTTTCTTATCGATGTACAAGCGTTTCGACCACGTACGGATGAGTGGGTACATACAACCACAGTACCAGATCGCATCGAGCGAAGGGGCTGTGGGGTATGCCGGCGGGAATTTTTCGGAGTTCTCGAACAATCGTTTCATGCTTCGGCGGGGTAGGATCAGGTTTGATTATGTCCGTTATGACCAGTCTGAGCAGCCGAGGCTTCAGTTTGTGTTTCAGTTCGATGGTACGGAACGCGGGGTGGTGATCCGTGATTTCTGGGGAAGGTACTGGGGAGGCAAGTCGCGGATGTTTTATTTTACGACGGGTATGTTTGCCCGCCCTTTTGGGTATGAGGTGAATTTGTCTTCTGCCGATCGGGAGGCGCCTGAACGGGGGAGGATGTCTCAGATCCTGATGAAGACGGAGCGTGACATTGGTTTCATGGCAAGTTTTGAGCCCAACCGGAAGAACGGGCTTTTCAAATACCTTAAGATCGACGCAGGAATATTCAATGGACAAGGATTGTCGGGAACGATGGAATTCGACCGGTACAAGGATTTCATTGGGCAGGTGATGATAAAACCCATGAATGTTTCTTCCAAACTCAGTCTAGGTGGTGGTGTCAGCATGCTTTCAGGTGGTTTTCGTCAGTTTGCGCATGCTGCCTGGCGGCTTAACATGCAATCAGGCAATATTCCTTTTTATGAGAAGGATTCATTGACGAGCGGTATTGGTGAC
>JBIKIB010000493.1:0-2609 GCA_044361845.1 Chitinophagaceae bacterium
GAGCATTGGTGTGACTAGTCATCACTTGTATCAGGGTCAGGTTTCGTGGAGAGGTATTTATATTTTCACACTTAATCAGAAATAATCGCCTTTTTGGACGATATTTGAATATTATCGCCTAATTAGGCGATATTTTAAAATAATCGTCTTTTTAGGCGATAATACGGAATACCAAACCCTCAAAGACAACAGATTGTCATGTCAACCCTAAGCACCGTCATCACAGCTGATATTGTAAATTCGGGGATCACCTCACCCCAACAGCTGGCAAAAAGGCTGGAGGAAAGCATTTGTTCAGCACAGCCCGAGGCCATAGTATTTTTTTATCGGGGGGACAGCTTCCAGGTATATGTGCCCAATGCATTCGAAGCCTATCGGTTGGCACTCAAACTGCGTATAGAAGCCATACTTTTTGAGAACTCCAGTCCTGCCGCGCATACAGACCTGAGGATTTCCATGGGGATTGGTACCGTGTCATTACCGATCACGGAATTAGCCACCGCTCAGGGTGAAGCATTCGTATTGTCGGGAAGAGGGTTTGATGCGCTTGAAAAAACTGACAGACGACTGAAGATGCATTGTAGTCACATACCATCCCGGATAGCTTTAGAAGCCATCAGCCTGTTTACCGACTATCTTTTCCGCTCGCTTACAATTAAGCAGGCAGCGGTGCTTAATCATATGCTCGACCATCGAACACAGTTTGAAACGGCCCTGCTGCTGAAAAAATCGCAGTCAACCGTAAACAAGCATGTGCGGAATATGGGATGGAGGCAGATGGAGGAATTGATGGATTTATACGATAAATGTATTCAACAGATCAAGCAACATGGATAATGCGATCATCTGGCTCCTTCGACTGCTGACTGCCCACTTGCTGACCGATTTTGTGCTTCAACCCCGAAAATGGGTGGAAGCAAAACAACGGAGGCATCTGTCCGCCAGGGAATTTTGGTGGCATATCTTTTTAACCACCATTATGGGCACCTGGTTTACAGGCTTCGATCGTTGGTGGGTTCCCGTGTTCATTTTCATCACGCACGGCCTGATTGATTGGTGGAAAAGCCATCGTTCGCCGGAGATGAAGTTTTTCATCATCGATCAACTGCTGCACATTTCGGTGATCTTGATCATTTGGCTGTTCCGCTTTCCGGGATCATTTTCTCCGGCTGAATGGCTGGAACGTTTCCTGTCAGACCCGCGAACATGGATCATAGCCATTTCTGTGATATGGCTGATCAGACCAGCAGGGATCGTCATAGGTATGCTCACCCGTTCTTTCAGGTTGGACATAAAGGATCAGAACGAGGAGAGCCTCGCGAATGCAGGCACATGGATAGGCGTTTTGGAGCGGCTTGTCATTTTCCTGTTGGTTTTGATTGGCCAGTATGAGGCCATTGGTCTCTTGATCGCTGCCAAATCAATCATCCGGCTTCGGGAGGGAGATCGTAAGATGAGCGAGTATGTACTGATCGGCACCCTGCTGAGTGTATCGATGGCGATCCTCACAGGCTTCATCGTTGGAAGATATCTCCTGATCAGCATTCCATGATACTGATAGATCAAGCGATTTTAAAATCAAGTAGATACAAAGTTCCTCGCTGTGCACCAATGTTGACTAATCTATGAACGACGAATTCACCTACATAGCAAACGACGCGCTTTGCCTCTCAGCCATTGATGAACTCAAATCCGGAATGGAAGTAACTCCCTGGCTGTATAAATATTTCCGGCTCTTACTGAATGTCTCATATGGGATGGATGGACTGCCGAGGATTGCCGATTGTAACTTCGAGGGAAATCACTATGGGGGCATTTCAGATTTTGTACACTTGTATTTTAAAACGCAGGGTGAGGAAGAAGACCCGTTTTGATACCCAAAAAGGGAAGCAGCGGGTGCATCAATGGATGCGGATGCCTTCCTGATCTTCACCCGCGACCGCAACGGAAAGCCTTCCGGATTCAGGATGGAGGCGATCTCTCCGTTGACGGATTTCAGCTTTGATTTCCAGGATCTGGATTTGAACCGGGTGGAGTGAGATGTACATCAATAAGAGAAAGGACTACATGAAATCAATAGAGTAGTTTCATGAATTGACAGAAGCATATCATTAATATTGTACATAAACACACTTTTAAGTAGTTATTTGTGTACTCATCATACATTTTTAATGACTTATGGGTATTTTTACTGAAATTCACCCATACGCATGAAACGTGAAGCCTACCAAAGGTTATTGGACTGGAAGAAGAAATCCGGAAGAAAACCGCTGATCCTACAGGGGGCCAGACAGGTAGGTAAGACCTGGCTGATGAAATCATTTGGCGAAAACGAGTTCAGGCAGACAGCCTATTTCAATTTTGAAAGCACGAAAGCCCTTCACCAGATCTTTACTCAAGGCTATCATATTCCCACCATTCTTTCTTCGTTGAATATTATTGCCGGATTTCAGATAGACCCATCAGATACCCTGATCATTTTCGATGAAATTCAAGCTTGTCCGGATGCGATCACAGCACTTAAATATTTTCAGGAAAACAACCCGGAGTATTTCATATTTGCTGCCGGATCCCTCTTGGGTGTTGCCATACATCAGGGTGTCTCCTAT
>JBIKIB010000494.1:0-2608 GCA_044361845.1 Chitinophagaceae bacterium
TCGGATCATCCAAATAGAGATGGCACACTTTCCTGATCAGTCGGTCATGCGCTGCAAGCTGATCAAGAAATGCCTGGGCCGAATCCTTCATCTTCGGGTTTTGCAGGACCATGCCTGTTTAAAAAAATCAGGGATATTTCCATTAGTATCCCGTACATGCAAATTATTACAAAGCGATTTCCGAAGATATCAGACATCCGGCTTCGAAAGGCTCTTGCTCACCGCTTGAGCAGGAAAAGCAGGGGTTCATGGAATCTCGAAGCCCATGCTTTTTCGGTATGCTCGGCACCGGGAAAAAACAAGGAACGAAAATTCCTGTCTGAATATCCGCGAGCACGCATCACATGATCGACATCCCTTTGAAACGGAGGATAAAGGGCATCGAGGCTTCGGTCTCCATGATCAAAATAAAAAAGACTCCTTCGGGGAGCCGGCAGCCGATCCCGCAAATAGGCCAGCATCGCAGCCGGAAAGGGATTCCCCTCCACGAAAAAAACACCCGGCCAGTGAGTGGACAAACAGGCTGCACCACCGAACACATCCGGATAGGTACAAGCCGCATATAAAGAGATGAGGCCGCCCATGCTGCTACCCGCAATGAATGTGTTTTTTCTTCCCCTGTGCGTGGAATAGTTCTTGTCGATGAACGGTTTCAGCTCGCTGACCAAAAACCGGAGATACCCATCAGACCGTACAGGTGACCCATTAAAAACAGTCTGGCCATTATTTCGATCACTGCCAAGCACCACTGCCTGTTCCGCTTCTGTCATCATGGCAAAGGGTTGTTGCGGGAAATAATCCGCATGCCTTCCGGCACCACTGTTCCAAACACCGACGACAATGCAGTCGCGTATCCGGCCATCCTTCAGGAGACGCGACATGGTTTCATCCACGCCCCATTCACTGCCATTCCATGTAGTCGTACTGTCGAACAGCATCTGCCCGTCATGCATGTAAAGCACGGCGTATTTCTTTTTTTCATCGTAACCATCCGGCAGCCATACATCGATGTGGCGGGAGTCTACAAACCGGGAGGGGAAGTCGCGGTGTCGGATGATTCGACCGGAGGATGACACCGGAACCGAATCCCGCCCGAATGGATTTATCATGATGCAATAGTTTGACCCTGGCCTATCACCGGCTGATAGCACTGCCAGATGATGTGAATAATCAAGAGCGAAAACGGAAGCCCCGCACAGGATGAATTGAGAAAAAAGCAGAATAACTGGATGCATCATGTGATCAATCATTTTATATGGCAAAGGCTCCAAGAAGCTCAGGACCATCGAACACTTCTGAAATGATCTTGTGAACGACATTCAAATCTCACAAAAAAAATGATACCAGACCGATCATTGGTCAGGAAGTTGCAGATACCGCATCTTAACCACTGGTTAAAGAAAGTATGCCTGAAATGACCAATGAAGGCTGTATGCTGCTGGAAGATCCCTGAAACGGAGATATCATCCGGTGATCATCCAGCCGTTCAAAGAAATGCCCATACTGCCGAAAAATGATCCCTCTGCAGACAGGCCGTTAATGGCATTGAGTGTATCGCCCCAGGTGAGTGAAATACCCTCACCCCTCCATCCCTCATCCAAAGCAGTAGAAATGAAGTGATCCTAACCTGAGATCGTCACCAAAAACGGGGAAAGATCCATGCTATGTCATTTCATAAAAATGGCTCTTGTCATAGACTGCTCCTTCAAAAAACGGATGCTTTGACAGTTTGAGGGAGTCATAAAAATAATAGTTGTACATACAAGTATTTTGTGTACTTTAGATTTTAATCTTAGAAGATGGCGTCACTGGAGCAGGAGATACGGCAGGATAAGTTCGAAAACGAGCACGTCAAAGCGATACTGAATGTATTGTTCACTGCCAACTGGCTGCAAAACAGGATTTCAGCGGTCCTGAAGCCATTCGGATTGACGCATGAGCAGTTCAACGTCCTTCGGATCTTAAAGGGTAGCCACCCACGCAGTATGTGTCAGAAGGACATACTATCCCGGATGATCGCACGCAGTTCGAATGTGACCCTGCTTTTGAGAAAACTTAGGGAAAAGAAACTGGTGAGCATCACACAATCACAAAAGGACAAGAGGGAATATGTGATAGGCATCACCCCTAAGGGTATAGGACTGCTGGCCGTGGTTGCGGAGGATTTTGATACCCACGACAGAAGCCGCAGCAAACTGACAAAAGCCGAGTCTACTCAGCTGAACAGATTGCTGGACAGTATGCGAGAGTCTTGATTTTTTTTGAGAAAATAGTTGTAGGTACAACTGATTGGAACGATTGGAGGCGGAGATACGAACGGCAGAAAATTTTCATTTTTCATACACAAAACCAATCAACATGAACAGCAACCTGAGTTTCCAGGAGTCAATGATCGCCGGCCTGAAGGCAGCCGGCGTAGCCATGGCCATCAACGGGATCCTTTTTGTGGCCACGAAATCGGCAGGGATCATCACCGACGTTATCCATGTGCAGCCAGGCCAGCCACTGACGATCATGCCTGTCCTTTTAGCAAGCGTATTCCCCACGTTGATCGGAGTCCTGGTATTTTTCATCCTTGAAAAAATATCAGCAAGAGGATATGCCATCT
>JBIKIB010000495.1:0-2607 GCA_044361845.1 Chitinophagaceae bacterium
GGACCGGCGCATCACCCATGAGTTCTATCCGGCATGCCGGACTTCCATGGGAACTCGGACTGGCAGAGACGCACCAGACCCTTGTCAAGAACCGCCTCCGCAGCCGCGTGACCGTACAGACCGACGGACAACTCAAGACGGGCAGGGATATCGCCATTGCCACGCTGCTCGGCGCAGAAGAATGGGGCGTGGCCACCGCCGCCCTGGTCGTCGAAGGATGTATCCTCATGCGCAAATGCCACCTCAATACCTGCCCCGTCGGAGTCGCCACCCAGGACCCCGAACTGCGAAAGCGATTCACGGGTGCGGCAGACCACGTCGTGAACTTTATCCGCTTCATGACCCGCGAACTGCGGGAGATCATGGCGGAACTGGGATTCCGGACCATCAACGAGATGGTCGGCCAGGTGCAGACCCTCGGGGTGAGGGATAATATCACCCACTGGAAATACCGAAAACTCGACCTCTCCCCCATCCTCTACCAGGAACCTGAAGCCCGATATACCGGTCTGTATAAACAGGAAGAACAAGACCATGGACTCCTCGGCGTGCTCGACTGGAAACTGCTTGAAGCCGCAAAACCAGCCCTGGAACATCAGGAAAAAGTAAGGCTGGCATTCCCGATCAGGAATATCGACCGGACCGTCGGCACGATCCTCTCCAATGAGATCACGAAAAAATACGGGGCCAGGGGATTACCCGAAGATAGCGTGCATGTAAAACTCACCGGTACGGCCGGACAGAGCTTTGGAGCATTCAACACCCGCGGTGTGACGCTCGAACTTGAAGGTGATGCCAATGATTATTTCGGAAAAGGCCTCAGCGGTGCCCAACTCATCGTTTACCCGCAAAAAGAATCAACCTTCGTGCCCGAAGATAATATCCTGATCGGTAACGTCGCTTTCTATGGTGCCACATCCGGTCATGCTTATATCCGTGGCAAGGCAGGCGAAAGATTCTGCGTGAGAAACTCAGGCGCCGATGCGGTGGTCGAAGGTGTCGGAGATCATGGCTGCGAATACATGACCGGCGGAACGGTGGTGATCCTTGGTGAAACCGGCCGCAATTTTGCAGCGGGCATGAGCGGAGGAATCGCCTACGTCTATGATGTCAAAGGAAACTTCAGCTCACTGTGCAACCATGAGATGGTCGACCTCGATCCCCTCGACGAAAAAGATATCCATCTCCTCAAGGAAATGGTGTCCCGACATTTCGCCAAGACGGGTAGCACCGTCGCAGGGTTCGTCCTTGATGACATCCGACACCAGGCAGCGAACTTTGTCAAAGTCTTCCCGAAAGACTACAAAAAAGCCCTTTCCCAAAAGATGACCGCAAAAACGACCATCAGCAAATAAAGTCTGAAAAAATAACATACCCACACACTAATACCCCTCCGAATGGGAAAACCAACAGGTTTCTTAGAATACACAAGGGCGTTGCCTGAAAAACAAAACCCCTCCTTACGGGTCAGTAACTACGAGGAGTTCACAGGACGCTTCAACGAAAAAGGCCTCAACCAACAAGCTGCCCGCTGCATGAATTGCGGCGTACCATTCTGCCATAGCGGATGCCCATTGGGTAATGTGATCCCGGAATTCAATGACGCAGTCTATCACGAACGATGGAAGGAAGCCTACGATATCCTCAGCAGCACCAATAATTTCCCCGAATTCACAGGACGCATCTGCCCGGCACCTTGCGAAAGCGCTTGTGTGCTGGGGATCAACCAACCGCCGGTCGCCATAGAGGAGATCGAAAAACACATCATCGAGATCGCATTCGAAAAAGGATATGTGATACCCCGGAAACCCAATATGCGCTCCGGAAAAAAAGTCGCAGTGGTCGGATCCGGACCGGCCGGACTGGCAGCAGCGGCACAGCTCAACTATGCAGGACACCAGGTGACCGTCTTCGAAAGGGACGATAAGCCGGGCGGCCTCCTGCGCTATGGTATTCCCGATTTCAAACTATCGAAAGATGTCGTCGAAAGAAGGATCAACCTCATGGAAGAAGAAGGGGTGAGCTTCAGATGCCATGCTAACGTTGGGGTGAATGTGAACCTGAACGATATGCTCCGGGAATTCCATGCCGTCGTCCTCTCAGGAGGATCCACCATACCCCGC
This sequence comes from Chitinophagaceae bacterium, assembly GCA_044361845.1. Taxonomy (GTDB): domain Bacteria; phylum Bacteroidota; class Bacteroidia; order Chitinophagales; family Chitinophagaceae; genus Pollutibacter. Next base: position 2,124 of record JBIKIB010000495.1, read on the forward strand.
GACCTGACCATACCCGGACGCGAACTCAACGGCGTCCACTTCGCCATGCCCTTCCTGAAACAACAAAACAAAAGAATCGCCGGTATCGACCCGCACTCAGGCAAGGACACAGAAAGCAATATCCTCACCCAAGAGATCACCGCAAAAGGAAAGAATGTCGTCGTCATCGGAGGTGGAGATACCGGCAGTGACTGTGTAGGAACATCTAACCGGCAAGGAGCAGCTTCCGTCATTCAGTTCGAACTGATGCCCAAACCACCCGAAGGACGAAATCCTCTCATGCCCTGGCCCACTTACCCCATGATCATGAAAACCACCTCCTCCCATGAAGAAGGTTGCGAAAGGCAATGGGCCCTGGCCACTAAAGAATTCATCAGCGACGGTATGGGCAACCTCAAAGCTCTCAAAACCGTTGAACTGGACTGGAAAATTGCCGAAGATGGAAAACCATCCCGCTTCGAAGAAAAACCTGGCAGCGAGAAGA
>JBIKIB010000496.1:0-2595 GCA_044361845.1 Chitinophagaceae bacterium
CGAAACTGGCACAAGTTGATCCCCCAAAATGTTAGGATAGGCCTTTTTAAGTGTAAACTTTACCATACGATTTCCGGTGTAGCTCGGTTTGGTCATCTGAGCATGGCCGGTTCCGGTCTATTCCCGATCCGACTTTCAGGGGTAAGCGCATGATCAGGGATCAGGTCATCATGGGAATCATACATTTAAAAATTCGAAAAGCAGCTTTATGAGAAGATTTTCACACCGTTTTTCCCGGCATATTACCTGGATTGCATTGATGTTGACCGGCTTCTGTTCAACCCGTGTCGTAGCCGGATCATTTACCGCCAGTGGAAGTACCCTGACAATCGATTTGGACGTCGCCAGTCAGCTGGTCACGGTGGTATCAACAGGCACGACCTACACTTTTACACTGAGTGGCGGGGCTACCAATAGCTGGACAGGCACCACCAGCACCAGTGTTTCCGTCAGTGGGACAGTACTCACCGTTACGGCAACCGGTTTAAGCACTTTCGGTACCATCAACATCACCGATTCGCAAACGGGTACGAAGGTGACCTTCGCCACGAGTGGTGCGAATGCCTATTCTGATCATTTCAATATCACACTCGATAACACTCCGGGGGCGGTCACCTTCAACGGCAGCAGTAGTTTCTCAGGCAGCAGTGCCATCAATGTGACGACCTCCATGTACATCACTTTTGCTGCTTCATCAAGTTTGACTACTGCAGATGGGAATCTTACGCTCGATGCCAACATGCAGTCCCCATCCAATGATTTTGCTTTCTCCGGCATCATGGTGAATAACGCAACAGTGCAAATAACGGGAACAGGCATTTTGACGATGCGTGGTAAGGGAGGAAGTACGGGCGCTGCCGCATCTTACCTGAACAAGGGAATTGCTGTCATCAGTGGAGGGCAAGTGATCGGAGGGACCACCGGCACCACGACCATAGAAGGGCGTGGATATAACGGAGTCTCTGGTACCCAGCAGGGACAGGGCATTTTTGTGTTTTCGGCAGGTGGAGCCACCACAGTTTCCAGGATCAGTTCCAACGGATCCAATGTATCGGTCACCGGGTATGGGTCCAACACGACAGGGCAACCAACAAATGCGTCTTCAAGTGCTCAGGTCAATGCCGGCGTTGTGCTAGGAGGCCCGTCAAATTCCGCACTTCAACAGGGAGGCATTATTTCTGCCGGAGGAAGTGGAACGGTAAATGTGACAGGGTATGGTGGAACTACCGCAAATCCAACATCTGTGATTCAGACTTATTCAAATGGCGTATATCTGGCCGGTTCTTCAACGTCCATCACCTCTGCGGGTGGCGATGTTACAGTAACCGGCACTGGTGGTGGAGGTGATACATTGACCGATAACAATTATGGGGTAAGTGTTTTTCAGGGTGTTATTACTTCGGGCACCAATGGAGATGTCACGGTTTCGGGTACGGGTGGGCCTTGCAAAGGGAATGGCTCAAATGGCAATGGGGGGGTTTTTGTGCAAGGATCTACCGCTTATATTAAGGCAGGAACAGGCACCGGGCAGACGCTGGTGACAGGGACTGGTGGTGGATTGAGAAATTCCGGATCTAACTATGGAGTACGGTTAATTTCAACTGCAGTCATTGGGTCTCTTGGTAGCGGTGATGTCACTGTAATTGGTAATGGTGGTAATATCAATGGAACAGCTAGCTACAATAATGGAATCAATATAAACTCTAATAGTGGTGTGTCTTCTAATGGGGGAAATGTGAGCGTAGAGGGTACTGGCGGTGGAGGGCCAACTACTCAAAACAACCTTGGTATTTCAATGTCGTCAGGGGGATTCATTACGGCGGGAGGCACCGGGACGGTGACGGTCATCGGTACGGGAGGAAACATCAACGGGACTTCTGGCGGTTCCAATTATGGAATAAACATATCAAGTGGCGGCGGTTCAAATGCAGAAGGATTTATTACTTCATCAGGCGGAGATGTGACGGTCACCGGTTATGGTGGCGGCGGATCTTCCGGTTCCCCATCCGCCAGTTCAGGTACCAACAATCACGGTGTTTCCCTCGAAATTGGAGGATATATTTCCGCAGGAGGAACGGGCGTCGTACGGGTGACAGGTACCGGAGGCAATACGTCTTCGGGTGCTACAGGTGGTTCAAATACAGGTGTGTACATCAACGCCTTCGCTCTGAAGGGGACGGCCGGTTTGTATTCCACACAAATCACTTCGAGTGGCGGAAATATCATCATCAACGGTACTGGTGGAGGTAATGGTTCCGGAACGGCCAATTATGGGGTCTGGGTTAAAGGGATGATAAAACCGACTGGGTCTGGTACTTTGTCTGTCACGGGAACCGGAGGTCCCGCAAGCGGTAATACCAATGCCGGTGTCGTTGTCGACGGAATGAGCACCGTCAATAGCATCTTTTACCCGGCCACGATCACCACGGAAGGGGGCAATATTACCATTACAGGTAATGGGGGCGGTTCTGGTGCGAGCTCCTCCAACTCGGGTGTTTACGTGGCTGGGGGTGGTAAAATCGCTCCTGCCGGATCTGGAACACTGACGGTGAATGGCAATGGAGGAACAGTTGCCACAGGATCCTCACAGCATGG
>JBIKIB010000009.1:0-28206 GCA_044361845.1 Chitinophagaceae bacterium
ATTTTTGATATGTTAAAGGGGCTCATGGCTGTTAAACTAGCGTATCTGGTTCCTTACTATCTGGAGAATGATTTTGCCCGCACCAACTTCCAGATCGGTCTTGGACTGGCTGCTGTACTTGGCCATATATTCCCGATCTGGGCAGAATTCAGGGGTGGTAAGGGGGTTGCAACACTTTTTGGATTGATCCTTGGCATTTCTCCCTGGACCGCCTTGGGTTGCGTTGGTGTTTTTTTGCTGGTATTGTTTCTTACGAGATTTGTATCCCTGAGTTCTATACTTGCGAGTTTGGCTTTCCCGATCTTCATCCTGGTGGTCTTCAACGTGGATAACGACACCTACCGGATCTTTGCCGTAGCTGTCGCACTCCTGGTCATTCTGACCCATCAGAAAAATATCACTCGGCTATTGAGAGGTTCAGAAAGTAAAGCCCCCATTTTCAAACACAGGGACCGACGGAGGGGACGTCCTGAGTAGCGCGAACCCCCACGCATTTGCTAATTTATGGCGGAGTGCCATCCTGCGAACGAATTGGTACAAGACTTGCACTGAATCAGTAAATACTGTCACATGCATAAAGCGATCTATTTACTTTTCTTTTTACTGTCTTTCAACTCATGCCAAAAGAACACGTTCACGGGAAGAAGCCAACTCCAAATGTTTCCCGAAACCGATATTCAAAAGCTAGCTGACACCCAATATCGTACTTTCCTTACACAAAATAAAGTATTCAGCCAGGGATCCACACCCGACCAGATGAGGATCACGCAAATCGGTAACAGGCTTGCAGTGGCCGTCACACAATATGCGGCATCGCTTGGACGGACGGATCTATTGGACGGCTATAAATGGGAATTCAACCTGGTTGATAGTAAGGATGTGAATGCGTGGTGTATGCCCGGTGGGAAAGTGGTCGTATATACGGGTCTGCTGCCAGTGGCGCAGACAGATGCCGGTCTGGCGATCGTCATGGGCCATGAAGTTGCACACGCCATTGCAAAACATGGCAATGAGCGCATGAGTCAAGGACTTCTACAACAGATGGGTGGAATGGCTTTATCCGTTGCCGTGGCAAACCAGCCCACCACTACCCAGAATCTTTTCATGAATTCTTATGGCATTGGTTCCTCCCTTCTTGGGATACTTCCTTTCAGCAGAAAACATGAACTGGAAGCCGATCGCTATGGCCTCATCTTTTCGGCCCTGGCAGGGTACGACCCACGGGAAGCAGAATTCTTCTGGCAACGTATGGCAAAAATGAGCAGTGGACAGAAACCATCTGAATTTTTTAGCACACATCCTTCCGATGAAACACGCATTCAGAAAGTAAGGGAATATGCAGCAGATGCTATGAAGTACTATAATCCTGTAAATCAGTGACTTATGGTTAATTTGTGCCTATTTAGTATAAAATCTTCTGTAAAAAGACTTTTTAAGATACGTTTTTATCTTTTTTAATAATTTCGTAATTTTGTGCTTCATCCCTTAAACAGTATTGAAGCATGTTGCAAACGATGTTTGAAAAACTTCAGCTTCAGGACGAGAAGAACATTCTGATACAGGGGCTACCATCCTCCGTAGAAAAACAATTTGCAAAGATCTCATTTGCAAAGAATGTCACTCCTCTCCTGAAATCCAGAAAAATCGATTTTGCACTGATTTTTGCTGTGAATCAGAATCAGTTGTCCTCCATCTTACAGGATGTCATTCCAGCCCTTCATCCGGAAGGAAAACTTTGGATCGCCTATCCGAAGACTTCCTCCAAAATTGCCAGTGATCTCAATCGTGATTCAAGTTGGGAATGCATCAAAGAACGCGGATTTTTCCATGTATGCGAAGAATGCCTCGATCATGTTTGGAGTGCTATCCGGTTCAATCAACCCGGTAGTGAATCGGATCTGGAAGTCGATGCATTGGTCAGCAACCGTACAATGTCGGACATTGCGGCTCCTAAAACCGTGATGACATTCGGGAAAATGCCTCGACGGATCTGATGTCTCCTCACACCAATATTCAATCAATCGTCCCGCAACATCGGGACGATTTTTCATATGATCCAAAACGTAGAAATAAAGGCCAGATGCGCTGATCCTGCTAACATCAGGAACTACATCTTATCGAATGGAGGTGTTTTCAAAGGGACAGATCATCAGCGGGATACTTATTTCAATGTTCCTCATGGACGCCTTAAACTTCGGGACGGCCACATTGAAAATGCTCTGATTCATTACACCCGAAGCGACCAAAAATCACCCAAAGCGTCTTCCGTCTTGCTCTATAAGCCGCAAGAAGGACATATCCTCTTGCAACTTCTCGAACGATCTCTCGGAATCCTGGCCATCGTGGATAAGATCAGGGAGATCTACTTCATCGGGAATGTCAAGTTCCATATCGACTCTGTCAAGGGATTAGGTGATTTCATGGAGATAGAGGCCATCGATACAGATGGATCTTTTTCCATGCCGGAACTCCAGCAGCAATGCAGCCATTATCTTGCAGCTTTCGCCATCCGAGAGGAAGATCTAGTTACAGGATCGTATAGCGACATGATCGCTTGAAGGTTATCATCAGCAAATTAATCTTGCGAATTCCATATCTTTAAGATCCACATCTTCTCATTAACATCATCATCATAAGCTATGGGATCTTTTCTTTTATATGGAGCAAATGGTTATACAGGTACCTTGATCGCGAGGTTAGCATCGGAATACGGCTTGCGCCCGATTCTTGCTGCAAGAAGGGAAGAGGCCGTAAAGCCACTGGCAGATTCCCTCAATCTGGATTATAGGGTCTTTGATCTGTCTGATTCAAAGAAACTTGAAGACACCCTCAGGGAGGTCCAGGTCGTTCTTCATGCAGCTGGTCCCTTCAGCCAGACAGCAAGGCCGATGATCGAAGCCTGTATACGCACCCATACCCACTATCTTGACATCACCGGGGAGATAGGTGTTTTTGAAATGGCCAAGAAATTTGATTCAGCAGCCCGTGACGCGGGCATCATGCTCATGCCTGGGGTAGGATTCGATGTCGTTCCAACCGATTGTCTGGCGCTTTTTCTACATCAACAGATGTCTGATGCACACCACCTTAAACTGGCATTCGGTTCTGTAGGCGGTGGCTACAGCAGGGGTACCGCCATCACCATGGCACAGGGCGCCGGAGAAAAGAGCGCTGAGAGAATAAATGGAGTGATCACGCCAGTGCCCCTTGGCCACAAAGGCATGAAGGTCGACTTCGGATTAAAGGAACTATTTGTCATGTCCATCCCCTGGGGTGATGTCTCCACTGCATTTTCCACAACGGGTATACCAAATATCGAGACGTACACCGCTGCTTCTCCCAAGACGTACAAGATGCTGAAATACCAGTCACTCTTCAACTGGATCTTACGTACATCGATGGTGAGGAAATGGCAGATCAACAAGATCAAGTCAGGACCTGCAGGGCCATCTGATGAAAAACGAGCCAGATCAAAATCACTTGTCTGGGGCGAAGTTTCCAATCCGGCCGGAGCTGTTTTGAGGGCGCGTTTGAACGGGCCTGAGGGGTATACGTTAACGGCACATTCAAGCCTGATCATCACCCGGAAGGTCGTTGAAAAGAACTTCAAGAGTGGATACCAGACACCTGCGGGTTGTTACGGCGCCGACCTGGTATTGGAAATTCCGGGGATGTTCCGGGAACCTTGCTGAGTCGGCAGAAAATCCAGCTGAATGTCACCGGCTAAAGGTAAGAAATCAACTGTAAGGTCATTTTTAAAAGACCTTACAGTTGATCCAGGTTTGTCAGCATCCATGAGAAAAATGAATCACCCTTCATCAATCATTGAGAAAAACATCCTCTGTTTCTTTACTGATGGTCAACTCATCGGGATGCATCAGTGTCGCAGCGGATGCAAAGACCTTAGGGAGTTCATACTTGAAAAAGAACCGCATCGTAGTGATCTTGCTCTTGTAGAATGATACCGGGAAAAGGGTGCTCAGCTTCCCTTCCAGTGCTTTTTCTGCACTTATACCCTGTTTCAGCCATTGCCATGCGACCACAATAAGGCCGCTCATTTCCATGAAGATGTTTGCATCGGCCATATACCGCTCTGTTTCACCCCTGGCAGCAAATCCCTGGAGATGCATCATCACTTCCCTCATTTTCTCCATGGCTGCCGAAATGTCTTTCGCACTGGCTTCCAATGTAGGATAAGCAGATGCTTCCATAATGGTCTTCAGCACTTCTGCCGCCAGGATCTGTAGGGCTTTCCCGGATTGCATGGTGACCTTCCTACCTAAAAGATCCATCGATTGAATACCTGTCGTTCCTTCATAAATCGACATGATGCGTATTTCCCTGTAGTACTGCTGCACATCGAAGTCCATCGTGAAACCATAGCCACCGAACACCTGCAAAGCATTACTGACGGATCGTATGCCTTCTTCTGAAGGATATGTTTTGGCGATGGGTGTCAGCAGTTCCAGCAGAAGCCATGCTTTATCCTTCTCTTCGCCATCGAGCACCTTGGTAAGGTCGTATAGTTTGAGGCATTCCACGACAAGACTGAAAGATCCCTCCACAAAGCATTTTTGCTGTAACAACATCCTGCGGACATCCGCGTGACGGATGATCGGTATCTGTTCTTTTGAAAGGTCCTTGTCTGCGATATGCCTTCCCTGAGGGCGTTCACAGGCATACTGAAGGGCGTAGTGATATGCCGCTGATGCTATCGCTGCTGCCGTTTGTCCCACTGCGATGCGGGCGGCATTCATCATGTGGAACATGTAAGACAGGCCCTTGTTCGGCTCACCCAGCAGCCAGGCTTTCGTAGGACCACCATCTCCAAATATCAGATGTGTCGTGGCATATCCCCGCTGTCCCATCTTCTGGAAATCCGCGGCACAAAGGATATTGTTATAAAGGAGCGATCCGTCCCGGGATGGAAGAAATTTGGGTACCACGAAAAGTGATATTCCCTTTGTACCTGCAGGGGCTCCTTTGATGCGGGCGAGTGTGAGGTGGATGAAATTTTCGCATGCCTCATGTTCACCTGCGGAGATGAAGATCTTCTGGCCGGAGATCTCATAACCACCATCTTCAGCAGGCGCTGCAGTGGTACGGATATCGGAAAGTGAGCTGCCAGCCTGTGGTTCGGTGAGGGCCATTGTTCCCTGCCAGCGACCCTCCATCATCGGAGGCATGAATGTTTCTTTCAGGTATTGGTCTCCGAAAGATGCGATCAGGTCTAGTGCCCCGGTCGATACACCCAGGTATCCCTGAGCACTGTTGTTGGCGGCTTCGAAGATCATGTGCGCGACGGAGAAGAATGTGTATGGCAGCTGCGATCCTCCATCTTCAAGATCTGTCGTTGCGGTGAACCATCCAGCATCGGCCACCGCCCGAAAGATGTTCTTCAGTTGAGGATGGGTATGCACGTGACCATCTTTGTGAACGACAGGATTTGTATCCATCTCCTTGTAATATGGAAACATCTCCCTGTCCGCAATATCCTTGGCGGAATAGAGCAACTGGTCGAGTTCCTCCCGTCCTCCTACATGCGAATATTTAGGAAATCCAGTCAACAGGTCTGCTCCGTGTACTTCATATAGGAGGAATCTGATATCCTCCATACTCACATATTTTCTGGCCATGGCTTGTTATTAAGATTTTTGTTGTTGAATGAAGTCATCTTGTGCATAAGCGGGCTTTGGATATGTATAGAATCCTTCTCCAGACTTGACCCCCAGCTTTCCCTGATCCACATAGGATTTTAGGTATGCTGCGAAACGCTGGCTTTTTGGGTCCTTCTGACTATTGGTCACATGCCAGGCCGTATCCAGACCGATTGCATCCAACACGCCAAAGGGGCCACTATCCATCTTGAAATTACCCATCCAGCTGCGGTCGACGTCTTCGATGCTGGCAACATCACTCGTCACGAGTGCCCCTGCAGCACCGATGAGGGCCATGAGCATGGCATTGAAGACATATCCCGGTGATTCTTTTTTAATGAAGACAGGTGTTTGTTCAAGCCTGATCCCCAGGGATTTAAGCATCTCGCAGACACCCGGATCTGTTCCGGCATGAGGCATGATGTCCACCACATTCGCATGGAATACATCATGGAAATGGAATGCACAAAAAAGTTCAGGCCGACCTGTTTCTGCGGCGAACCACGAAGGCAGCATATAGGAGGTATTGGTCGTGAATACGGCATGCGGTGGGCAGAGACCTGCAAATAGCGACCATACCTGTTTTTTTACTGCCAGGTCTTCGAGCACTGATTCACTGACGAAATCTGCATCCTTTGCCGCATCCACCGGATCGAGTGTGAAACGGATGCGTTTCCTTACGGTTTCGGCCTGATCTGATGTCATCCGACCCTTTTCGATGAGTTGTTTCAGGATCCGGCCCTGAACCTTTTCAGCCGTGCGGAATGCATGTTCACTGATATCATAAACAACCGTGTCGAAACCACTGATGGCTGCCTGCAGTGCTATGCGTAAGCCCAGGGTGCCACTGCCCAATACAAGGAAATTCCGGATGTCTGATGTGTTCATGGCCATGGATTATGTTTATTTTTTACCAAGTTGACTGATCCGTCCTGAACGAATGGCGTTTTCTGCATTCTCCACGCAGGCGTGCAAGACATGTATGAGCCCGGCGAAGCGTTGGTCATTTGTCAATCCTTTCTTGTAGCGGGCATATATCTGCTGTACGATCACGCCGATCTTGAAACACCCGAATACATAGTAAAAAAGCATATCCGGAATATCCGTGCCCATCATGGAAGCGTATGTCCTGACGACTTCTTCCCGCGTGAGATTACCCGGCAACCATGTCAGGTTGAATGGCTTCAACGCGGGACTGTCATCGGCCTCGCACCAATAGGCCAGGGTGGTGCCAAGGTCCATGAGCGGATCGCCTACCGTTGCCATTTCCCAGTCGAGGACCGCAATGATCCGCGAAAGGTCTGTTGGGTCGAGTACGGTGTTGTCGAATTTGAAATCATTGTGGATGAAAGAAGGCCTGTTGTCTTTCGGCAGGTTCGCACGCATCCAGTCTGCGATCTTGCGGACGCCGGGAATATCATCCGTTGCTGATTTTTCATATCGGCCGATCCATCCCTCTGTCTGTCTTTTTACATAGCCTTCAGGTCTTCCCAGCGCATATAGACCGGTCGCATGTATATCCACATTGTGCAGATCTGACAGGCATCGTATGGCAGCCTCGGAAATGCCTCGCATCGTTCCCGGACCCAGATCAAGTCCCCGGGGTATGGTATTCCGGAGGATGATGCCGGTCACTTTCTCCATCAGGTAAAATGGGGTACCCATGACTGTTATATCATCACAGTACAGGATCGGCTTTGGTACTTTTGGGAAAGCTGGGTGTAAAGCCGAGAGCACCCTGAATTCCCGGTGCATGTCGTGGGCGCTTTTAATATCAGCGCCATTAGGAGGTTTCCGGAGGATGGCATACCCTGTTTCCCATTGGAGCAGGAATGTGAGGTTGGAATATCCTCCCGGATACTGCCGGATGTCAATAGATCCGCCGAAACCTTCCAGCTTTCCTGCAAGGTATTCCACCAATCGACTTTTGTCGGGAAGATCACCGGGCCTGGGATTTACGGGCTGATCGTTGTATGCGGAGTTGCTGCTGGTCATTTCTCGGATTGATCCTGAGGATTCAGATATGGTTTCAGGACAGACCTTGCGAGTGCTGATTTATGCACTTCATCTGGTCCGTCGTAAATACGAGCACCTCTTTCATGTCGATACCAAAAAGACAGGGGAGTGGCATCCGTCAACCCCATTGCACCATGCGTCTGAATGGAGCGGTCCAGGACCTTACTGAGCACGTCAGCGACGAAGAATTTGATGGCGGATATCTCGTGGCGTACTGATTTTGCGCCAAGCCTGTCGAGCATCTCCGCGGTGTGCAATACCAGATAACGGGATGCATTGATTTCTGCCCTGCTCTCAGCGATCCAATGCTGGATGGTCTGCTTGTCCGCCAAAAGTTGACCATCACCCATGTCTCGGCTTGCCGCACGGCGGCACATAAGGTCCAGCGCCCTTTCGCATATCCCTATCCAGCGCATGCAGTGATGGATCCTGCCCGGACCGAGCCTTTCCTGCGCGAGGCGGAAGCCACTGCCACGAGTGCCCAGCAGATTAGAGGCCGGCACACGGCAGTCTTTGTATTCAATTTCCGCGTGACTGTGATATCCTTCGCCAGTTTCTCCCATGACGGGGATATTCCTGAGCAGATTGAAGCCGGAGGTATGCGTCGGCACGATGATCATGCTTGCCCTTTCATATTTAGATGCCGCGGGATCCGTGATGGCCATCACAACCGCAAAAGATGCACCATCCGCAGCGGTGGTGAACCATTTGCGTCCGTTGATGACCCATTCATCACCATCCAACACGGCAGTGGTGCTCATGAGTAAAGGATTCGATCCGGCATGTCCGGGCTCCGTCATGGAGAAGCAACTTCTGATGATACCCGCTGTCAGTGGCTTCAGGTAAAGTTTTTTTTGCTCCTCTGACGCATGCCGGTGGAGTAATTCTATGTTTCCAATATCAGGTGCCTGGCAGTTGAAGACGTAATGCCCGAAAGGTGTGGTGGCAAGGAGTTCGCTGATCTGTGCGAATTCCAGCATCGTCAGTCCGATGTGACCTTCTTCCGTTGGCAGATAGGGTGCCCAAAGTCCCATGGAGCGGGCGAGGGCTCTTTTCTCCTCGAGTAAGGGGGATGCATCACCGAAAGGGATCGAAAGCAGCTGCTGCTCCAACGGATATAAATGCTGCCGGATGAATGCCTTGAATTCGGGGTAAACCTTTCTGAGTTTGTCAGTCGCGAAGATATCCACCATGTTTGTCAGATTGTGTAGCCTCCATCGGCTGTGTAAACGCCACCTGTGCAGAACGAAGATGACTCTGAAGCGAGGAAAAGAGCCAGTCCTGCGATATCCTCCGGACCGGCGATCTGAGGAAGTGCCTGCTTTGCCAGTACCATCCGGAGGATTTTTTCATTGCCGGTGAGTGCTTCACTGAATTTGGTCTGTACGAGTCCCGGGCAGATGGCGTTCACCCGGATCCTGTCGGACCCCCATTCTCTTGCAAAGACTTTCGTGGCAGCGATCAGGGAGGCTTTACTGATGCTGTAGAGTCCGAGTCCGGCAGCGGGAGTGATCCCTTCGATGCTGCTGATGTTTATGATGGAACCGCCACCTCTCTCCTTCATGACCGGATAGGCGAGTTTAGAGAGTTCCATTGGTCCTTTTAGGTTTACATTCATGATCTTGTCGAAGACCTCGGCATCTGTCTGTATGATCGGTCCGAATACGGGATTTATCGCAGCATTGTTCACGATGATGTCAATGCCACCATACACATCGAGGGTCTTTCGGACGAGTTCCTGTATCTGCTGCATATCTCCCATGTGCGCAGCAATACCGGTCGCTTCAATGCCTTCATTCCTGAATGCTGCCGCGACCTCTTCCACCGCGGCTAGTTTCCGGCTGCAGAGGATCAGTTTCGCGCCATGCAGTCCGAGTATGTATGCGATGGACTTTCCGATCCCCTTGCTTGCACCGGTCACGATGGCAATTTTGTTCGTGAGATCGAAGGATTTGTGGATCGGCATGATGTCAGGGTGTATTTGAGGTATAAATGTAAACAATATCTCTGCCGGAAGGCTTTAAAATAATGCCAGCATTTTACAATTTTGCAGAGGGGTGGGAGATGTCAATGACTCAGTAGGATCATCATTTTATGATGACGGTCCCGATGGCACGAGTGAGTTCAATTTCAAGTTGTTTCAGGTGCTGATGGGTATGTAGGAGTACCATCATACCTTCTTCTCCGGAATACTTCTCAAGATCTTTTTGATTCTCGATGATCATGTGCTTGATCTTTCGGAGCTTCAGGTAGTTGAGGGATGATTCGACTTCATTTTTATAAAGTTCTTCCCTTGTCGGCAGGGGGCCATCATAGAATTCCTTCCAACGCGGACTGATCTCGTGGGTCGTATCAAGGATGGAGACGGCAAGACTGCTGATCTTTGTATTCTCATGATATAAAAAACTCTTGATACCGGGTTCGGCACCATCTTCATAGAGTTTTCTGTAGGCATCAATGATGATTACGAGGTCTTTGTTATCGATCATTTCGGAGATGCCGTTCTCGTCGATCTCCCTGAACATATGTTCCGCAACGGTCAGGCTGTCATCCCAGGTCTTCATCCCGAATTCCAATAGTGCCCGAACGGTGGTTCGTTCATGTTGTTCGTCTCCGTGAACGAGTAAAAAAGTATCCGACGACTCTGGACTGTGGTCTTCGGGATGGGGTGAAGTTGGGGGGGCTTCCCTTGCCGTCCTTTTTTCTTCTTTTGCGATGCGCTCCCGGATGTGTTTATTGACGAGGGCGGTGAGTCCGAGTTCGTCGATCTTCAGTAGAGCCGAACTCCGTTGTATATAGTCTTGCTGGCGGGTGAAGTCTTCCGCCTTGTTCAGTTTGGAGATCGATTCAGCGATCTGATTCACCAGTGCTGATTTCTTCTGGCTGTCTTGTCCGACTTCCTGAAGGGAAACCTCCAGCTGGAAGAGTATGACATCCTTCTTGTTGGAATCAATGAAGCTGCGAAATGCATCTGTACCCACTTTGTGCACGAAGCTGTCGGGGTCTTCCTTGTCGGGAATGAGAACCAGTTTGACATTCAGCCCTTCCTCCAGTGCCAGGTCCAGACCCCGCAGTGCTGCCTTCACGCCTGCACCATCCCCATCGTAGATGATCGTGAGGTTGGGGGTGTATTTTTTGATCAGTCGGAGTTGGTCGATGGTCAGGGAGGTTCCTCCTGAAGCGACCACATTCTCGATTCCTGCCTGATGCAGGGAGATGACATCCGTATAGCCCTCCACCAGCAGACATTCGTTGCTCTTGTCGATGGCATGTCTCGCGAAAAAGGATCCATACAGGATCTTGCTCTTCAGATATAGTTCGTTCTCGGGGGTGTTGATGTATTTGGGTGCCTTATCATTCCGCCCAATGATCCTTGCACCGAAACCGATCACTTTACCACTTTGGTTATGTATCGGGAAGATGATCCGGCCGCGATAGTTGTCGACAGGTCTGCCGTCGCGAATGGCCACCAATCCGCTTTTTATGAGCAGTTCCTCGCTGTATTGCGCCTTTAGCGCGGTCTGTGCAAAGATGTCGCGTTCGTCAGGTGCGTACCCCAGCTGGAACTTTCGGATGATTTCTTCATTGAACCCGCGTTCCTTGAGGTACGACATGGCGATGTCCTTCCCCTTGTCCGTTTCGAATAGCTGCTTTGTAAAGAAATCTTTCGCGTAATTATTGAGGATGTAGAGGCTTTCAACAACTTGCTGCTGCTGCTGGTATTCAGGGCTGGCAGCGGTTTCTTCCAGCGTGATGTTATAGCGCGTCGCCAGCCAACGGATGGCTTCCACGTATGTGTATTTCTCATGGTCCATGAGAAAACCGATGGAGTTGCCACTGCGTCCGCATCCGAAACACTTGTAGATCTCTTTACTCTGCGATACGGTGAACGAAGGGGATTTTTCATTGTGGAAGGGACAAAGACCAAGATGATTGGCACCCCTGCGTTTGAGTTTCACGAATTCACCCACGACATCGATGATGTCGATGCGACTGAGCACATCCTGTATTGACTGTGGTGATATCAAGCGGGTAAAATTACGGAAAGGATCACAGTGTCATGAAGGTTTTATGCCGATTCGCTGACAATACCTCCTGGCTTTAATAGAAAAACACTTCATCCACGAACACCCATCCTTTTTGACCTTTTCCCCTGTGCCATTCGGGCAGTTTCGAAACAGGATCGGCCTGTATATGGATGTAACTGTATTTTCCGGGGATGATCCCGACGGTGTAGATCTTGTTTCCGATCGGACCATATGCCGCAGGTTGTTTGGGCACAAGTCTTCCGATCTCTGTCATTTTCAGGGAGTCCGCCCCGCCTTTTATGATGACAACGGCAGGAGGCATGATATAACTTCCGTTGTTGTCAGCCATGCTGAGGGTGACCTTATTGATCGTTTCTTCCTTGGCAAAACTGAACTGAGCCTTGAAAGGTTCATCACGGAATCCTAGCCAGTTGACGAGGGAATTATTACTCTCACCTTTATTCCCGTCGGTCAGACTTGCAGCTCCTTGATGTTTATATCTTTTATCAGGACTGGACAGCAGCCAAGAAGTAGCCGGCATGATCCCCCTTGAAAAGACGGTGAACATGGCGATAGTACTCACATACCAGCCGGGCATGACTGCGATGGCTTTGACCTGTGTAGGGCCGTTCACAACGATCGGTTGTGTGAAAAGAGGCGTGTTGATGCTATCAGGGTCGGTACCGTCAGTCGTATATCGAATGGCAACCCCGGGCATGGGATGTTTCAGGTTGATGGTTTCTCCGGCAGCGAAAACCATTTTCTCCGGGTTCTTCAACTGAGGGGATGTCAACTTCAAAAACTCCTTCGTGTCAGGGATATATCCTATATCCCATTGGATGCGTGGGAATTTCTGCTGGAGGTTCTGCACTTCAGCATCCGTCACATTCGTCTTCCACAAAAAAACCTTTTCCAGCATGGGCAATGCGGCAAGTTTCTCGATCTGCATCGCATTGACTTTCGTATTAGCAAGGGAAAGTATCCTGAGCTTTTTTGATTGTTGCAGGAGTGCAAGGTTCGCGCCGGTGATGCGGGTGCTATTGAGGAATATCTCTTCGATATTGGGATACCCGGCGAGTTGTTGCACGGCTTCGTCGCCTGCGGGCATGGCGGAGAGATTCGCGGATACGATCTGTAGGTCAAGTGGCCTGCATTCCTCGAGCATGGAGGGCTTGTATTCAGATGCCACATAGAACCCAAGCCTCAGGGCAGGTGTTCGGTTATCCAATGACGTTATCACCCTGAACGGACCATTCAGTTTTGCCACCGTCTTCGGATCCGCCGGTTCAAAGATGTGATCCATCGTTTTTTTCTCCCTTACATTCTCCGGCTGGCTGAAAGATGCTGCGAATATTCTGAAGCTATCTGTCGATGGGTAATCCTGAAAAGACTTGTCGAAATCAGCCCCACTCGCGATCCATTTGTGCAGGAGTTCAATTTCGCGGGACGATAGTTGCGGTTTGCCTTTGGGAGGCATATGCTTTTTATCTTCCATGTCGAGCAGCAGCCTTTGCACGATCAGGCTATTATCCGGTTCTCCAGCGACCCAGGGTGCGCCTTCCTTTCCACCTTTCAATAACAATGCCGTCTGGGTCATGACGAAGTCGCCTTTGGATTTTTTTTCATTGTGGCAACTGTAACATTTTGTCTGAAGCAGGGGCTGCACCGCTGCGAGATAGATGGCTGTACTGTCGGTCACGGTCCTTGATATCACGGGCTCATTGACCGGTGAGCGGAATGAGAGGTAATCTTCACCATGTGTGAGGGTTCCGCCATAATGACTTCCAATACCCAGTGTCACGCCGCAGATGATCACCAGGATGTTAAGCATCCCTTTCCCCGACTCCTTGCCCGCCTGCACAAGCCAGATGATGTATGCGATAGCAGCGGTGGCCGTACCCAACCACATGTGTCGGTCAAGCGTCGTTTTATCGTATCCACCATCTGTCGACAGGATCATTCCACTGATGGCCGATAGCACCGCAAGGCCTGCAGCATGGAGCCATAGCAGATCGTATGCAGCGGTTAACTGCATATTATCTTTCCATGCGGCACGGAATGGGTATGTGACGAGCAGCAAAAGGACGAGTGTGATGGGAAAATGGAGCAGCAAAGGATGGAACCTGCCGGATATGGTCAACCATACCGGGACCCTCAGATGTTCACTGAAGGAAGCCATGAGCAATAAAAGGACAAGCAGGAAAAAAACTGCATTGGAAAGTATGGAACGATAACGGCTCATGGGCAGGTCTTGATCTTGTCTTCTATCTTTTTCCTTGAATATCGGTTATGCATCAGCGTTATGTCAAGCCATAATCCCCGGGATGATCTGTCCTGCAACATCGGTCAGGCGGTACCGTCTGCCGAGATGTTTGTAGGTCAGTTGTTCATGGTTGACGCCCATCAGGTCTAGGATCGTGGCGTGGAAGTCATTGACGCTGACGGGATCCTTCACGATATTGTATCCGAATTCATCGGTCTCACCATAGACCATTCCGGGTTTTATACCTCCACCCGCCATCCAGATGCTGAAGCATTTCGGATGATGGTCTCTTCCATAATTGTCCTTTGAGAGTGTTCCCTGGCAGTAGTTTGTCCGCCCGAACTCCCCACCCCAGATGACGAGTGTTTCATCCAGCAGCCCTCTTTGTTTAAGATCCTTCACAAGGGCTGCCGATGCGCGGTCGACATCCTGAGCCTGCAAGGGCATTTCTCCGGCGAGGTTGCCGTGCTGGTCCCATCCCTGATGGTATAATTGCACAAAGCGGACGCCGGATTCGGATAATTTCCGGGCGAGGAGGCAATTGGCTGCGTATGTCCCCGGCACCAGGCAATCCGCGCCGTACATTTTGATGATATGGTCGGGTTCTTTGGAAAGGTCGGTGAGTTCCGGCACTGCTGTCTGCATGCGGTATGACATTTCATACTGCTGGATCTTCGCCTGGATCTCCGGGTCTCCGAAGTGCTCGAATGACATGGAGTTGAGTTTCGACAACTGGTCTAGCATCTCCCGCCTGGAGTTCCGGTCCTGTCCTTCAGGATTTTTCAGATAGAGTACGGGATCCTCGCCACTGCTGAAGACCACACCCTGATGGATGCTGTCAAGGAAACCATTGGTCCATAACTTGGAATACACACCCTGGCCGTTACCCCTGCCCCTGGAGAGCAGTACGCAGTAGGCCGGCAGGTTTTTATTATCGCTTCCTAAACCATAACTCATCCAGGCACCCATGCTGGGACGGTTTCCCTGTTGTGCTCCGGTTTGGAAGAATGTGAGTGCGGGGTCGTGATTGATGGCTTCGGTGTGGAGCGTTTTGATGATACAGATATCATCTGCGATACCTGCAATATTCGGGAACATGGAGGAGATCCAGGCGCCGGATTGTCCATGTTGGTTGAATTCAAAAGCAGACCCGACCAATGGGAATTTTTCCTGACCGGCGGTCATGCCCGTCAGTCGTTGTCCCATCCTGATGGATGCCGGAAGATCCTGCCCCATCATCTCATTGAGTTTGGGTTTATAGTCGAATGACTCCAGCTGCGAGGGTGCTCCATTTTGAAAGAGGTAGATGATTCTTTTCGCTTTGGGTGCGAATTGTGGTAATCCCAGCATGGGTGCTGCCAATTCCTCATCTTTTTTCCCGAACATTCCCGGCAGCATCAATGAGCCAAGGGCTAAGCTGCCAATGCCAAGTCCCGCCTTCGTCAGGAAATGTCTGCGTGTATGGTTCAGCCTGAATTTATTGAACTGGTCCATAGTTTTCATGATTTGGTGGATGTCTCCTCGAGGTTGTAAAAAGTATGTATCAACTGCATAAGTGCAGCATGGGCGGATGGTTCAGGATTGCCTTCGACGGGAAACTCCCCGACCTGTACAAAACGCTTCGCACGCTCTTTGTCTGCTTTGTACCGGATGAGTTCTTTTTGATGATAATCCATCAGCACGATTTTTTCCTTTGCAGTGGGCTTTCGGCAAAGGATTTTTTTGAATGCCGCCTCTATGCGTTGGTCATCGGTCATTTTTTCAAGGAGCAGTCGTTGTGCCAGTACGCGTGAGGCTTCCAATACCTGAGGGTCGTTGAGCATCACCAAGGCCTGTAGGGGTGTGTTGGTGCGCAGTCTTCCGACTTCGCACTGGTCTCGGTTGCTTGCGTCGAAGATCAGCATGGATGGGGGAGGGGCTGTCCTTTTAATGAATGTATACATCCCTCTTCGATAGAGCTTATCACCGTGGTCCTGAATGAAACGGGCAAGTTCACCTCTTCCTGAGGTAGTGGACTCCCAAATACCCGGCGGCTGATAGGGCTTTACGCTTGGTCCCCCTATGGTTTGTACAAGCAGACCGCTGCTGGAAAGCACATGGTCCCTTGTCAACTCTGCTGAAAGCCTTAGCCGGGGTGCGTAGCTGAAATACCGGTTTTCGGGATCCACTTGCATTTTATTGCCTTCACGGGCTGCACTTTGGCGATATGTGGCAGACAGGACGATCTGCTTCATCAGCCTTTTGATATCCCATCCATTGTCTCTGAAATCGCTGGCAAGCCAATCGAGCAGTTCAGGATGGGTGGGCAGGTCGCCCTGCATACCGAAGTCCCCGACGGTCTTCACCAATCCTTTACCAAAGATGTCTTGCCAGACGCGGTTCACGAATACCCTTGCGGTGAGGGGGTTTCGTTTATCGAGCAGCCAGTGCGTGAGTCCGAGCCTGTTCGAGGCGAAACTATTCCGGTCAAAGGGCAGAATTGCTGACGGCATCGACATTTCCACCGTATCCGCAGGCTGATCGTAGACACCCCGCACCAATAGTCTGGTAACCCGTTTCAGGCTACTATCTTTCATGATCATCACGGTGACAGGAGCGGTATCGGGTTTGTTGATGAAGCGCAATACGCTTTTCACATCCTCCGTGCTGATCTGCATATTTGGGGGATCTCCTGGAGAAGCCAGACCGATGTCTCCCACCAGGCCTTTTTCATTCACCTGATTGAAGAAGGCAAAACTGCTGAAATAGTCTTTCTGAGAGATCGGGTCATACTTGTGGTCATGGCATTTGGAGCATTCCAGGGTCATTGCCAGAAAGGCCTTTCCAAAAGTATTGGTTCGGTCTGCGACATATTCCATCCTGTATTCCTCGTCTATGACGCCACCTTCCTGTGTGATCTTATGGTTACGGTTGAACCCTGTTGCGAGCAGTTGTTCTTTTGTCGGGTTTGGTAAAAGATCACCCGCCAGTTGCCAGGTGATGAATTTGTCATAACCGTAATTCTGGTTGAAAGCGTGTATGACCCAATCCCGCCAGGGCCACATGGTCCGAAGACCATCGTCCTGGTAGCCATGGCTGTCGGCATACCTGGCGACATCCAGCCAGGATATGGCCATCTTTTCTCCGTAATGAGGATCTGCCAGCAGGCGGTCGACCATGCGGTCATATGCACCTTCCTCCGTATCCTTCATGAAAGCTTCCTGCATGGCCAGATCCGGTGGTAAGCCTGTAAGGTCGATGCTGACACGGCGCAGCAGGATTTCTTTTTCCGCTTCCTCATTTGGGGATAGGCCGGCAGCCTTCATCTTCTGGAGGGTGAAATGATCTATTTCGTTTCGAACCCAGCCACGCTCTGAAGGCTCTGGTAATGCTGGCTTCTCAGGTGGGATGAATGCCCAGTGTTTTTTGTATGGTGCGCCTTGCTTGATCCATTTTTCTATGATCCGTTTTTCCAGTTCCGTGAGCTTCAGATTCGAGGCTGGTGGAGGCATCAACTGGGATGTATCATCCGTGGTGATACGATGGTAGAGTTCTGATTTAGAGGGTTGTCCCCGGACGATGATGAATTTGGACGGATCGTCTTTCAGCGCAGCATATGCCTGCTCTTCTTTGTCCAGCCTCAGGCCGGCCTCTCTTGCCATTGGATCTGGTCCATGACACTTGAAGCACCTGTCTGAAAGGATCGGGCGCACATGATAATTGAAATCAACCTGGTCCGGGACCGTGCCGGCAACATCACCGGAGGACCCCATTCCCTTAAAAAAAAGTATTGGCAACACAATGGCTCCTGCCACGATGAAGGGAAGCCATCGTCTCCATACAGGTTGTAAGATTCCTGATGATCGTTTCATCTCGGTTTTCATACGTTGAAATTAAGCAAAAACATTAAAACCTGATATTCCTCATGCTGCTTTAAAGCAGCTTCCCAGAAACCCAATTTGGAAACTGACGAAAAACATTTGAAAGGATGACTTAGGATGGAAATCCAACTTAAAAAAATCGTGAACCTTGTATCTGATTCACCATCAAATCAGGTATTCGATTTTTTTATTCATGACACCTTTTAAATCCACTACCATGGTCCAGACAGATCTTTCACAGCTCCATCAGGATTGCCAGATCTGGATAGGGCAACTCCGCAACAGCCGATCAGCGATCAATGATCTGCGTTCGAAGCTTCAACAATTGATGACATCTACGTTGGCGAAATCCTCACTGCCGGAAGTCGAGCACTACGATAACCAGTTTGATATCCAACTATCGAATATCAATCACCTTAAACAAGCGATCAGAGATCATCTCATGCAGTCTGGATGGGAGGAAAACATGGAGCAAAGTGAACCGCTTCCATATATAAAAACCATTCATGAGAGTCTGGATGATCAGTGTGGGCATCTTGGTGATAAGATCATAAAGCTGAAAGAGGATTTCAACACTTTTTATTGGAAGAATAGCGGAGATGTCATGAGTGGACATTGACGGGTTCGTTTCTTTTTAAAAAAAGATCACATCATTTTCTACAGATCTCCTCACTCTTGTTTATCCAATTAAAAAAATGTTATGCTAGAATTCGATACATCACATGTCAAAAACATCGTTTTGTTAGGGCATGCAGGCTCAGGGAAGACAACCCTTGCGGAGTGTATGCTCTTTGAAGCAGGACTCATCAGCAGGAGAGGATCCGTCAAGGAAAAAAACACCGTCGGCGACTATCATGAACTGGAGCAGGAGCGGGGCAATTCCATCTTCTCCAAACTGTTGCATACCCGGTGGCAGGGATACAAGATCAATATCATCGACACACCCGGTCATGATGATTTCAAGGGGGAGGTCATATCCGCTTTACGGGTCGCCGATACGGGTGTTTTGTTGCTGAATGCAGCCATGGGGGTCGAAGTGGGTGCAGACTTGATATGGGGCTACACAGAACAGTTTCGAACGCCGATGATCCTGGCGATCAATAAACTCGACCATCCATCTGCTAACTATGAGAAAACACTGACGGAAGCCAAAGTGCATTTTGGTCAAAAAGTCATTCCTGTTCAGTATCCTGTACATACAGGAGAGGGCTTCAATGAAATCATCGATGTATTACGGATGTCATTGTATCGTTTTCCGGAGGGTGGCGGCAAGCCTGAAAAACTCCCTGTTCCCGGTAATGAGAAAGAAAAAGCAGACCGGTTGCACAAGGAACTGGTGGAGGCCGTAGCCGTGAATGACGATTTACTCATGGAACATTATCTCGAAAGAGGCGAACTGGATGAGGATGAGATGCGAAATGGTCTGAAAAAATCACTCATCAACCGCGACATCGTCCCTGTGTTCTGTATATCTGCCGAAAGGGATATGGGCAGTGGCCGGATCATGGGATTCATTGATAATGTTTGTCCGAGTGCGAATGAGATGCCTCCTCAAACGACCCGTGCCGGCGAATCACTGCCCTGTGATGCTTCTGGTCCTGCCTGTATTTTCATATATAAAACCATCTCTGAGCCGCATGTAGGTGAATTGTCCTTTTTCAAGGTGTATTCAGGTGTGGTGAAGCCCGGCATGGAATTGGTGAACGAAAGCACTGGTGTGTCGGAGAAGATCGGTCAGCTTTTTGTAGTTGAAGGCAGCAAGCGAACTGCTGTGGGTGAATTGGTGGCGGGGGATATTGGGGCCACTTTAAAGTTGAAGAACACACATGTGAATAATACCTTGCATCTGAAGGGACATGACATTGAATTGAACGCCATTTCTTTTCCTCCCCCTAACCTGACCGTTGCGATAGAGCCCGTCAAGAAGGGGGATGAAGACAGGTTGTCTCAGGCATTGCACATGCTACGGGAGGAAGATCCGACGTTGGTGGTGGAAGTGTCGTCATCGTTAAGGCAGACACTGATCCATTGCCAGGGAGACATGCATTTGGCAGTTGCGAAATGGAAGCTTGAGCATATGCACAAACTTGATGTGACATTCACGAGGCCGAGGATTTCTTATCGGGAGACAATCCGAAAACCTGCCGAATCCAGTTACCGGCACAAGAAGCAGTCCGGGGGAGCAGGGCAGTTTGGTGAAGTCTACTTACGGATCGAACCCTGGTATGAGGGCATGCCGGATCCGGAGGATCTACATGTTCGTGGACGGGAGGAACACCCCCTTGATTGGGGCGGAAAACTTGTATACCTGAATTGCATCGTCGGAGGAGTGATCGATATCCGGTTCCTGCCATCCATCTTCAAGGGCGTCATGGAAAAAATGCTGGAGGGTCCCCTGACGGGATCTCATGTGAGGGATGTCAGGGTGAGTGTGTATGATGGTAAGATGCATCCTGTCGACAGCAACGACATCTCTTTCAAGATCGCAGGCATGATGGCCTTCCGTCAGGCTTTCAGGGATGCCGACCCTTTATTGCTTGAACCCATCGAACATGTCGATGTGTTGTGCCCGATTGAGCTGACCGGTAATGTGATCGGTGACCTTCAGTCACGCCGTGCGATATTGGAGGGAATCCTCACGGAAGGACATTTCCAGCGGATATCGGCTAAAGTTCCTTTGGCGGAGATGGAAGGGTACTCTTCATCTTTGCGATCCATCACACAGGGGAGAGCACGCTTCAGTATGAATTTTTCCGAATACAACCCGGTTCCACATGAATTGCAAAAGAAACTCACGGAAGCTTATCACGCACATGCCATGGTGGAAGAATCGTGAGTGATGTTCAAAAAGATGCCACCCCGGAAGGTGGCATCTTTTTATTACGAATCGACCCTGAATGAAATCTGACAGATCACGCCCCAGGTGGAGATCGCACCATTCTTCACGTGAGCTTTGATATCCTTCACGTAGACGGAGTCAACATTCCGGATGGTCTTTGACACTTCTTTCACGGCGGACTGTACAGCGTCCTCGATGCTGGTTTCTGAGGATGAAATAACCTCGATGACTTTTACGATGGGCATCACAGATGTTTTAAAAGGTGAAAAAATCGTTGATGCGTACAAGTTAGTTTGAATCGATATTTTTCTTGTTCAAGGACATCAAAATGTCCTTTACAAAAGGATCTCCCTGACATGCATCTCGATGTTGCCTGCGATCTTTTCGAGGGGCAGGTCGTTGTTATCGATCCCGAAGGGGTCTTCGATTTCTTCCGCGATCACTTCAATGCTGGTGAGTACGTAAAAGATGAAAATGACGACCGGGATGACATAGTAACCCATGGAAAAAACGAAACCCATCGGCAGTGTCATCACATAAAAGAAAATGAATTTTTTGATGAAGACCGAATAGGAGTAAGGGATCGGGGTGTTCTTGATGCGCTCACAGGCACCGCAGATATCCGTGAATGCTGCTATTTCAGTGCTGAGTGAAAGCAACTCATGGCCATCGATCTTGCCCGCACGATGCAGGCGATAGATTCTCGCCGTCATGATGGAAGCGACTTTGTTCGGCTTGTGACCTGCCTTTAGCAGTACGGATAGTTCGGGGTGCTCCGCTTCGTCGAGTGAAAGCCTCAGTGTTTCCGATTGGAGGTGCGATTTTAAAACATGCGCGTACAAGGGGATGATCTTTGCGAAGAAAACTGTTTCGGCTTTTTCGGAATCGCCCAGCAGCGCATGCAATTTTATGGCGAGATTTCTGCTGGTATTGACCAAACCTCCCCACAGTTTTCTGCCTTCCCACCATCTTTCATAGGCGGTATTGGTTCTGAAAACCAACAGCATCGAAATGACAAAGCCAAGAAGGCTATGCAGTATCGTAAGGTTTTTCACCGAATCCCTTTGGCTGAGCTGAAGGTAGTTCAGCTCCAAATAGGCGATCAGCCATGAGTAGATGCCGATGGCGATCATCATCGGAAAAAGTTGACGGACGGTGTCCGTCTTATGCAGCCTGAAGATGAAAGTGAACCAGTCTTTTGGATTGTAGGCGATCAATTTTTGTCGTGTTTGGTGGTACCAAAAATATGGAAATGATCGTCTTGATGGAAAACATCCTATGCGACATGGCGTCTATCCACAGGTCAGAGGATGACTTTCCTGCCAAATGTTTTTTTATGAGGGGCTTGATGAATCAATGGATTGGAGGTGGGCTTCCACAGTTTGACAGAGAAAAGGGAACAATGGGATTATTTAAAAATTATCTATGGATACTATAAAATCTTTAGAATTTATAAAATATCATGATTCCGGATGCCGAATGTTTGATTTATTTTTAAATATTGCACATCTTGTAATGAATTAACGAAAACGTTTGCACATATGAAAGACTATCAGTCCGGTATCCGGCACGAAGACCTGTTGAAGTATGTCAGGGAAATGGAGGCTTTATGTACGCCGCAACAGGTGCATTGGTGTGACGGTTCGAGTGATGAATACCGCATGATCTGTGAGGATCTCGTGCAGAAGGGGACATTCATCCGGCTTGATCCTCAGAAATGGCCTAATTGTTTCGCTGCTTTTTCTGATCCCAGTGATGTCGCCCGGGTGGAGGATAAGACCTATATCTGCAGCCGACGGAAAGAGGATGCGGGCCCTACAAACAATTGGGTGGACCCAAAGGAGATGAAGGCTCATCTGAAGGAGATCTTCAGGGGAAGTATGAAGGGAAGAACGATGTATGTGATTCCATTCTGCATGGGACCGATCGGTTCCCCACTGTCAAAAATCGGAGTGCAGATCACCGACTCCGAATATGTTGTGGTGAACATGCACATCATGACCCGCATGGGTACACACATCGTCGATCTTTTGGGCACGGAAGGAGAATACATCAAATGTCTGCATTCCGTGGGTGCACCCCTGGAGCCGGGACAGCCAGACAGCAAGTGGCCTTGCAACCCCTTGGTCAAATACATTGTTCACTATCCGGAGGATCGGGCGATCGCGTCGTATGGTTCCGGATATGGAGGCAATGCCTTATTGGGTAAAAAATGTTTTGCGCTTCGGATCGCTTCGGTAATGGCAGAAGAAGAGGGATGGCTCGCTGAACACATGCTCATCCTAGGCGTAGAGGATCCAAAGGGTGAAAAGACATACGTTGGAGCGGCATTCCCAAGTGCATGCGGCAAGACAAACTTTGCCATGCTCATACCTCCCCGTGAGATGGATGGATGGAAGGTGACGACCATCGGCGATGACATCGCGTGGATAAAGCCCGGTAAGGATGGTAAGTTATATGCGATCAATCCTGAATACGGATATTTCGGTGTGGCGCCTGGAACGAACATGAAGACGAATCCGAATGCGATGAAGGCGCTTTCGCGTAATGCGATCTTCACCAATGTAGGGGTTACGGATGATGGCGATGTCTGGTGGGAGGGCATGAGCAAAGATGTGCCTGCCAACATCATGAACTGGCAGGGGCAGCGACATGACCCTTCGAGCGGGAAACCGGTAGCACATCCCAATGCGCGGTTCACCGCACCCGCTTCACAGTGTCCCAGTATCGATCCGCAGTGGGAGAAACCGGAGGGTGTCCCTATCAGTGCCTTCGTTTTCGGAGGAAGGAGGAGTACGACAATACCTCTGGTTTATGAAGCCTTCAATTGGAATTATGGCGTGTATATGGCGTCAACGATGGGGTCTGAAACCACGGCTGCAGCATTTGGGGAAGTCGGCAAAGTGCGAAGGGATCCTTTCGCGATGCTGCCTTTTTGCGGCTACCATATGGCCGATTACTTCAACCACTGGCTGCAGTTCGGCAGGAATCTCACACGTACACCCCGGATATTTGGTGTCAACTGGTTCAGGAAGGATGAGCATGGCAATTTCCTGTGGCCTGGCTTTGGCGACAATATGCGCGTTCTGAAATGGATCATTGAACGTTCAAGGGGTAAGGTCACTGCGATCGAGAGCCCGATCGGATGGATGCCTAAATATGAAGATATTGATTGGACGGGCCTTGATTTTCCAAGGGATGCTTACGACAGGATCATGGAAGTGGACAGGGAAGCCTGGAAGATCGAGATCATGGCACATGAGGAACTTTTCGCACGCATGTATGATAAGCTTCCCAAAGAATATTTCTTCATGAGGGAGCTGCTGCTTTCTTCACTTTGGCGATCGCCCGAACATTGGTATCTTGAGCCTGAAACCCACTGATATACAATTCACCTGCCATCACCATGAGAATCCTGGTCACTTCGATCCTGTTGGGTCTATTTATGAATGTACACGCGCAATCTCCCGATCTCAGCAAGTATCCGGTCTACCATGGTGATGATCTGGGACTGACATACACGCCGGCGATTTCTTCTTTCAGGATCTGGTCACCGGTGTCTGATGCCGTTGAACTGGTCTTCTATGCACAGCCGGTGGGTGGAGAGGCACTCAAGCGCACGGAAATGCAACGTGGCGAAAATGGCACATGGAAATCGACGATAAAAGGCGACCAGCAGGGTTTGTACTATGCCTTCAGGGCAAAGGTCAATGGAAAATGGAGCCAGGAAGTGCCGGATCCATATGCGAAACTGATCGGGACGAATGGTAAGAGGGCAGTTGTGGATGACCTGCGCAGAACGGATCCTCCGGGATGGGAGCGCGATAAAGCACCTGCCTTTGCGAAGGTCAGCGGTTCCACGAGGGCGATGTCTAACAGCGCCACGGATGCCGTCATCTATGAACTGCATGTGAGGGATGCAAGCATCCACCCAAGTTCCGGTATCAGGAACAAGGGTAAGTTCATCGGACTAACGGAAAGGGGTACCCGAAATCAATCAGGACTCTCGACAGGTCTCGATCACCTAAAGGAATTCGGCATCACACATGTGCATCTACTGCCATCATATGATTTTTTCACGGTGGACGAGAGCCGTCCGGATAGTATGCAATACAACTGGGGTTACGACCCCCTCAACTACAATGCTCCGGAAGGGTCATATGCCACGGATCCTTCAGATGGCATCACGCGTGTCAGGGAATTCAAACGACTCGTAAAGGCTTTTCACGACGCGGGTCTGCGGGTGGTCATGGATGTCGTGTACAACCATACGATGTTCACTGAAACATCCCTGTTCAACCAGCTTGTGCCTGACTATTATTACCGTCAGCAGTCTGACGGAGGTTTTTCTGACGCAAGTGCATGTGGCAATGAGACGGCCAGTGAGCGGCCCATGATGCGCAAGTTCATTCTCGAGTCCGTCATGCATTGGGTGAATGAATACCATGTTGACGGATTCCGGTTCGATCTGATGGGTATCCATGATATCGAGACCATGAACATCCTGTCTCAGGAACTCCACAAGATCAAGCCTGATATACTCTTGTATGGAGAAGGATGGACGGCAAAAGGTTCTCCATTGCCCGATAGTGTCCGTGCCTTGAAGAAAAACGTACACCTCCTCGACAGGATCGCTGTCTTCAGTGACGACATCCGGGACGGGATCAAGGGCAGCGTCTTTGTGCATGAAGATCGGGGTTTTGTCTCCGGTCAACCCGGAATGGAAGAGAGCATCAAATTCGGCGTGGTGGCATCCACCCCACACCCGCAGGTCGACTTCAGTAAGGTCAATTATTCCAAAGCGCCTTATGCAACCAGTCCGCAGCAAGTGATCAGCTATGCCGAATGCCATGACAATCACATTCTCCGCGACAAGCTCACGATATCCGCCAGGGGTTCAGGCATGCAGGAGCTGGAGGACATGCAGCGGCTGGCCAACACCATCGTGCTGACGGCACAGGGAATACCTTTCCTGCATGCGGGATCGGAGTTCCTGAGATCAAAAAACGGAGTCGAGAATTCTTTCAACTCAGGAGACAGCATCAACGCCATCGATTGGGACCTGAAGACCAGACATAGGGATGTGTATGAATACATTCGAGCTTTGATTAAGATGCGCAGGGAGCATCCTGCATTCCGGATGAAGACAGCGGAACAGATAAGCCGCCATCTGACTTTCATAAGTGGCCTCCCTGCTCAAGTGGTTGGCTATACCATCGATGGAAATGCTGTTGGTGATACATGGAAAGAAGTGATGGTGGTCTTCAATGGTAGCGAAAAACAGCGGGATATTCGCATCCCAAAAGGTAGCTGGAAAGTACATGTCGCAGGAAACAGAATCGCTAAAAGCCACACGGCGAGTGGCTTTATAAGCATCAAACCCTACTCATCCTGGATCTTATTCCGGAACTGATCCGGTTCATTCTGAATTAAAACGGTCGGTTACGTGCAATATTCCTATATTTGCATTCCTGTAGTTATCAATCCACTGATTTGTCCTGATTTCCCCCGTTCAAATTTTCGTGCAGACATAACGTGAGGCAGGTAATGTGCCGTCTTCCCGGATTGGCAGCCTTACCATATTTTTCATTTAAATTTTTATTTGTGCTATTTAAAGACCTACAGCTCATTGAGCCAATTCTTCGTGCGTTAACGCAGGAAGGATACACTACTCCAACCCCGATCCAGCAGCAAGCGATCCCTATCGTACTCAAACAACGCGATCTACTTGGATGTGCCCAAACGGGTACAGGCAAGACCGCTGCTTTCACCGTGCCCATTTTGCAATTGATGAATGAGGCAACACCGCACCATGGCAAAAGACCCATTCGTACGCTGATCCTGACACCCACCAGGGAACTGGCCATACAGATCGGAGAAAGCATTGCCTCTTACGGACGTTTCCTTGACATGCGAAGCTTCGTGATCTTCGGTGGCGTATCCCAGGTGCCCCAGGTGCAGGCATTGCACAAAGGTATTGACATCCTGGTGGCCACACCCGGCCGTTTGCTTGACCTTATGAATCAAGGACATGTATCCCTTAGGGATATACGATTTTTCGTATTGGACGAAGCCGACAGGATGTTGGATATGGGATTTGTACACGATGTGAAGCGTGTGATCTCGCATCTGCCATCGAAACGCCAGACGCTTTTCTTCTCTGCTACCATGCCCCCGGAAATACAGTCACTGGCGAATATCCTGCTGACCGATCCGGTTCGTGTGGAAGTGACACCCGTATCATCCACGGCCGAAACCGTTGGGCAGGAGCTCTATTTCGTCGACAAGAGACAAAAAATAAAACTGCTTGTACATCTTCTGAAAAATACGGAGATAAAATCCCTGCTGGTTTTCTCACGTACCAAGCATGGTGCCAACCGCATCGCGAAGGATCTGCTAAAGGATGGTATCAGTGCAGAAGCCATCCACGGGAATAAATCCCAGGGGGCACGTCAGCTTGCATTGAGTAATTTCAAGAACAGAAAAACCCGGGTACTCGTCGCCACCGATATCGCAGCCCGGGGCATTGATATCGACGAACTCGGTCATGTAGCCAATTTCGATCTGCCCAATGTACCGGAGACTTACGTTCACCGGATCGGACGCACAGGAAGGGCTGGCGCAAGTGGCAAGGCATTCTCTTTCTGCGATGCTGAAGAGAAAGAGTTCCTGCGGGATATCCAGAAGTTGATCGGTACGAAGATTCCAGTGGTGAATGGCCATGCTTTTGAAGGCATAGTCGATACCGAAGATGACAACGCCGATCAGCCATCAAGACAACCCGGCAGGCAACAAGGCCGACAACCCAACCGACAACAGGCCAGGCCAGTGAACAGGCAGCCACTCCGGCAACCCGTAAAGGTGCAACCTGTTCCTGCAACAAACGAACGAGTGCTTCGTCCAACGCGCGAACTGCGGCCCCAAAAACAGGTTCTGCCTGTAGCTGCAGAACGTACCGAAGCCCCGAAAAAATCACCGGAATTCAAAAAGAAAGTGGAAGAAATGGCAAGGCCCGTCACTTTCAGCTCCGACGACCTGGAGCGCTGGTAGATCCAATGCTTCGTTTTCGGAACAAGATCATTTTCCGGAAACGGAGCGGTCTATCCCTCGTCCGAAGAGATATCCAAGTGCCGTGCCAGATATGGTACCCGCAACGGTCCAGGAAACGCTTTGGTCGCTGGTGAACCAACCAAAGCTTAATCCGAAGACGGCACCCATGACCGCCATAAAAGTGCTGGCACTCATCCTCCGTTTTTTCTCAGCAGCAGCATGATTTTTCTGATGATGTTTTGTCTTCTGCTTGTGGTGGGACTGTGGCATCTTGATGGCTTTATTATTATGACAAAAATCTTTGCTGCGACGACTGATCGCAAAGTCAATATTGAAATAATTTATTAATAAAAAATCCTCCGGCATTCCGGAGGATTTTTTATTAATAGTATTACAAACACAGGAATACCGGTATTTGCAGCTAAAATCTTGAAACCTATGACAGGTTTACAATATATCAGTAACGTCTCCGGTCACCGTAATTATTATCCCT
>JBIKIB010000497.1:0-2577 GCA_044361845.1 Chitinophagaceae bacterium
AACGCGAACTGGCAGGAAGGCAGCAGCGTGTCATCTGCAACGGGTTATCCATACGCGACGGCTGGTGCTCAGAACCCCACGCCGGGCTATGGCACGCATATCACAGGTGTGGGCGGAGCGACAAGCGGCTTCGATGCGACGGTGACGAACAACCCGAGCCTGTTCACCTTCGATGTGGCTGCCAATGGCTGGGCGGCGGAGACGAATACGAATGTTGCGGGAAATATCCTGAGAAGCGGCGAGGGCTACCGGATCCTGCTGCGGGGCAGCCGGGCGGCAGACCTGAACAACAACGCTGCCTCTGCGGATGCCACAACCCTGAGAACGACGGGTACCCTGAACGCCTGTGCATCCGCATCCTTCACGACGAGTTCCACTGTAGCGTTGAACAACCGGACGCAGGGCTATTCGCTGGTGGGCAATCCCTATTGGTCCGTACTTGACTGGCACGCGGTATCCAAAACGAATCTGGAGGAGACGATGTACTACTGGGACCCGACGATATCGGGTACCAACGGCCGGGGCGCCTATGTCAGCTACAACATGACATCAGGCAACAACGTCGGCAATCCCTCTGTCGTCAATCGCTATATCCAGCCGGGTCAGGCATTCTTCGTGCGGAATACGTCGGGTGTGGATGGCAGTTCGACCTTGCCGGCCCTTTCGATAACGAAGGATCACGTGGTAACGGGTACGGGTAACCGTACGAATATCTTCGGACGCGCCGGTACGATGGGCGGCGTGGTGGTGGGCCAGGACCTGTCACAGGCAGGTACGGGTCAGCTTGTGGATGAGATGGAAAGGATCGGGTTGTCGCTGTTGCTGAAGGACCGGATGTCGTCGGGTCCTGCGGACGGGGTGGTGGTGTGTTTCCGCGATGACTTCAGGGATGGTTTTGGAAAGGAGGATGCTGCGAAGATGTCGAACCTCGATGAAAACCTTTCGGCCGAGTATGGGGGCATGAGCCATTCGATACTGGGCCTCTCAGGAACGGTTACAGGCATGCGGACGGATTCGATACCGCTGCGGATGTGGAACCTGTATCCCGGATCGTATGTATTGCGGTTGAGTCTTCGGGGGCTGGATGCGGACCGGGAAGTATGGCTTTATGACCGGAGCAAGGGTCGCTCGGAGCAGGTCGTTGGAGACCGGTTGGATCACTTGTTCGAGCAGACGGCCGGCATCGTACGCAAGGATGATCTGGTACTGGTGGTGCATACGCGCGTGCCGGTTGCGCGGGGTGAGGGAAGTGGCGGCATGCTGCTGTATCCGAACCCGGCTGTGTCGGGCAGGGTGCAGTTCGCAGTACCGATGGATGGGCTGAGCGCATCGGCAGGGAAGATCGGATCCACGGTCGAGGTCCTGGAGCAGTCGGGTGTTATGGTCCTGAGTCGTCAGGTGGAACTGGATGGTCGTGGCCGCGGGAACCTGGATGTATCAGGATTGCTGCCGGGTATGTATATCGTTCGGGTACGGCTGGCAGGCGGACAAACTTTCATCACTAAAATGATCAGACAATGAGGACTTATTCAAAGATGATCTTGTTCATACGTGTTGGATTATTGAGTCTGATGATCATGGTACTGGTGAATATAAGCGCCATGGCACAGGACTTCGATGACAACGTAGTAGACACGCCGGTAGACGGCGGCCTCTCGCTGCTGCTGGCGGCGGGGGCGGCCTATGGGGTGTCACGGTTAAGGAGGCAAAAAAAGGGCGACGGGAAGTGATGGATCATTGTATAAACCCCGTTTCCTGAATGACATGACAGGCTTGAAATCACAAATAAGCTGCCGGATCAAATCAGCTAAATAAGACATTGAAAATGTTCTGATGTCCGGAACAGTTTTGTAAAGCTGGAATGACTGCATATTAATATCTTATGTGCAGTATTTAGAAAGGTGATTCTTGCATAGCGGTGGTGGTTAAATGCAGACGGGGAAATGCTTAAGTCATCCAATGGATCCAGTTACGGAATTTCTTCATTTGAGAAACCTGACCATGCGTAAAGTGAATTCGTTTACGTAAAACGCTACGGGAAATGAGCGTGATTTATCCTGAGATTTCCGATGTCTGCTTTTTTCAAAGGATACCGATCGATCTGGTGCGAATGGTGTTTGAATTGACGAATTTTAGTCTAAGCGAAGAAGTGATAAGCGATCTGCAGAGCATCCGCGCCGTCAACATGGCCAGGTTCAGGCTTCGCCAGAAGCTCAATTTGACCAACACGGAGAGGGATATCTTCGATTTCCTTTCCGGGCTTTGAATACCTCCGGTACACATTTTTGCGGGAATCTCTTCCCGTATGTCTGTTTCATGATATCAGACCAATGACCATTTGACCATCAATGGGGCAAGGCCTGGCGTCTTCTTTTGGGAGTTTGGCTCAATGTGCCCTTCCAATATCATTCCTCACGTCACATGCTTTAATTATCCAATTTGAATTGCGATCCGACCTGTTTAGCAGCATTGTGCAATCAATGTGAACATACGATCTGGCACTAGTGAAACGACTGTGAAACGTATAAATCCCTTGAAAATCAATCCTTAACATATTTTTACGGGGTTGATTTTTAA
>JBIKIB010000498.1:0-2576 GCA_044361845.1 Chitinophagaceae bacterium
GTTGGCGCAGAACACACACTGGATGCCCGGCTCTCCGTGAGTTCAGACCTCACCTATCGATTCATCAACACCAACCTGCAGGAACTGGAACCCGGTGAAACCGACCGGCTCACGGGGTTTCAGTGGCAGCCCGAGCTGAAGTGGTATCTGAATGGAAGGCCCGGATCCGGCCCCCTTAGGGCAAGGGATTTTCGAAGCTCCCTGAGTCTGCGCCCGGGATATGGGCTCTACCATACGAAGATCCGAAACTGGAATATGGTCACGGATGCATCCGGCAACAGTTACCAAAAACTACTGGGATATACCCGGGTACAACGGAATCTTGATATGTCATTCCTCTGGAATTACAAATTCCACTTCGGGGATAACGACCACGGATATGGTATGGAGATCTACATGGGCATAGGCTTTCGGTTCAAGAAGTTCGACTACCGACATCTGAGTCCGGAACTGGATGCCGAAACACTGCGTGCAGGAGACGAGGGTTTCCTGAGCCTTCTGGAAGATGGGGTCTATCCCTTGCTGCCACTGGGATTTCGGATATTCCGTGTGTTCTGATCCGCATCAGGTCCCACAAAAAGTCTGATACATGGCATCGAACCGCTCGGGAGATCGCTGATAATCTGGATAGTCATGTCGATGATCATAAGGCGCTGAAAGGACTTTCAACAATCCATGGAACGGTGTCATATCACCCTGCGTGGCAGCAGCCAATGCCTCTTCCACGAGATGGTTACGGGGAATATAGGCGGGATTGGTGGCTTGCATCAGATCCCGTGCAGATGGGAATCCCCCTTCTTCCTGGGCGATCCTCTGCGTCCATTTGGCATGCCATTCGGCAAAAACAGCATCCTGTAAAAGATCGGTCACCGGGCCATCTTCCGACTCCAGCAACAGAAAGGTATTGGTATAGTCCGCCTTGCGATGTTCCATCCACTGCAGCAATGCATCCACCAGTGCCCTGTCTTCCTGCCGATATTGGGCGATGCCGATCTTCGCACACATCATCTGAAGCCAGCGCTCCCGGTATCTCCCCGGGAATTCATTCAGCAGATCCTCCGCCATGCGGATGGCCGCCGACTGCTCTTTCGCCAGCAAGGGTAATAAAGCACCGGCCAGCACGGAGAGATTCCACTGCGCGATGACCGGCTGGTTGGCGAAGGCATATCTGCCCTGCGTATCAATAGAACTGAAGACGGTACCAGGCTTGTATGTGTTCATGAATGCACAGGGGCCATAGTCGATGGTCTCGCCGGCAATGCTCATATTGTCCGTATTCATCACCCCATGGATGAAACCCACGCGCATCCACTGCACGACCAGCTCAACCTGGCGATGCATGACCGCCTGCAACAATGCAAAAGCAGGGTTGACAGCATCCCTGACCTCCGGATAATGCCGGTCGATGACATAGGATGTGAATGCCTGAAGATCATCCAGCGACAGGTAATTCCGCACAAATTCAAAAGTCCCGACCCGGATATGACTGGCGGCGATGCGCGTCAGGATGGCACCTTCGTGTATGCGTTCCCGGTAGACCTTCTCACCGGTGGTCACCACGGCCAGACTCCGGGAACTTCGAATGCCGAGATGATGCATGGCTTCACTGATGATATATTCCCGCAACATTGCAGGGAGCGTGGCACGACCGTCACCACGGCGGGAATATACCGTCTGCCCCGACCCCTTCAGTTGGATGTCAAACCGCATTCCATCTTCGCCGACCAGTTCCCCGAGCAACATCGCACGACCATCCCCCAGCATGGTAAAATTTCCAAACTGGTGACCGGCATATGCCTGTGCGATGGGTT
Organism: Chitinophagaceae bacterium; assembly: GCA_044361845.1. Taxonomy (GTDB): domain Bacteria; phylum Bacteroidota; class Bacteroidia; order Chitinophagales; family Chitinophagaceae; genus Pollutibacter. Next base: position 1,812 of record JBIKIB010000498.1, read on the forward strand.
GAGCTCCTTCGGGAATGATCCTGCCGGAAAAAAGATCCGCGAGTTCCTGCTCAGTCCGACCGGCAATATCCAACCCCAGATCAGCGGCCAGCCTGCTGTTAAAACAAAGCAAGACCGGACTGCTCACCGGAACGGGCATGGCCGGACTGTACATCTTTTCAGGAAGAGAGAGGTATGTATTTTCCAGATGCCACTGGGAATGAAATATGTTGGAGCTCATGTTTTACTATAACCAGACATACCCTGAAATTGTTGCGTTTGGCATCAGCACCTGAGCCTGACTTTTCCTGCCCATGGCAAAGATAGCATGACCATCACGCAGCAAGGCAAAATGGAACGCAGTGAAGATCTTGCCATGAAACGATATTTCGTTGAATAAAATCAGGAGATCGTTACGAGCAAAGAAGTCGGGAAATGGGGAATCATAAGGTGAGGGGCAGTTACAAAAAAAAGGGTCGGCTGTAGAAACAGCCGACCGTTAACGATTGCTTGCCATATGAAAAGAGGTATGAGTCGTTTATTTTGGAAGACTGACTTTGATTTTTCGTTTGTTCGTCTTCGATGGATCAAAAGTACGAAGGTGAAGAACCTTCAAAAAACCCTGTTTGGGTATTTTTTTTTATACCCAAAACAGCCATGGATCGTGTAGATCCTTTCCTGTATTGAGTTTCAGGATTTTAAAAAATTGTTACCCAAGCCAGGTAAAATAATAAAAACAAATCGAAATCGGCTTAATCGGCCGAACTTTCAGCCATCGATGCCTGG
>JBIKIB010000499.1:0-2572 GCA_044361845.1 Chitinophagaceae bacterium
TTCCATCCTCGAAGAAATGACTGCCTCCCGGTTTCTCAGCGGAGCCAGAAAGAACTCGGTGTTGTGCAATGAACGTAACACCTGGTCGTAACGGGAAAGCGCTTCCGTCGCGCGCAGCAGCCTGGAGAGGATTCGTTCAAGGCTGATATGCTGTGGCGGGAAAGCGCCATAATGATATTTCACCGCCATACTGGCATCCATGATTGAATTTTTATGTTCAAAAATAGATGATTATGATTAAATAAGCTATTTGATGATCATTTATACAAATATTTGAACAACTATATGGTTTGATCTGCATAGATGATCAACAAAGGCTTCTGCCATGTTACCCCCCTATCATTGTCATACCGAGGCCTCCGAAAGATCTGGCTGTTCTTTCTTTTATAAAAAACGCGGCAGGTCTCACCGCGAAGACGCAAGGAAACGAAGAAAATCTGTCAACTTACTTCAGGACAATTCATTTTACTTATGCGCAAGCAGTTTATTCGGATTGATAATGGGTAACACAAAGTTTTGCAAATACCTTTTGTCGTCGGAGATTTTGTGGGTGGGTTTGGTGGAGCGTCAAAAGCAAAAGTCCGGGTCCTTCGCTTCGCTCAGGATGACGGTGTGGGGTGGTTGGGTTTGATAGAAGTGGTGGGGAGCGGAAGTATGATCATGTATCAAGCTGCATCCAATTTCTTTTCATACAATACACCTCTTTGCAATGTCATCCTATGTTTGAGAACGACTCTCCCCCGGCTGTCATCCTGAGCGGAGCGAAGGACCTGGATGTTTGTATTGAAAATGTTGTTCAATGAAGGGCAGCAGCGAAAGTCCGGGTCCTTCGCTTCGCTCAGGATGACGGTGTGGGGTGGTTGGGTTTGGTGGAAGTGGTGGGGAGCGAAAGTATGATCATGTATCAAGCTGCATCCAATTTCTTTCCATACTATAAACCTCTTTGCATTGTCTTCCTGAGCGGAGCGAAGGATGACGGTGTGGGGTGGTTGTGTTTGGTGGAAGTGGTGGGGAGCGGAAGTATGATCATGTATCAAGCTGCATCCAATTTCTTTCCATGCTATAAACCTCTTTGCAAAGAGAATGGATTCAGCTTGATAAATAGCCATACTTTCCCTTCCCCTTCACCAAACACAACCACCATGCGCAGAGGGGATAACAGCCAACAGTCCAGTTGGTCAGCCGATATTTTCTCAAGTATAAATATTGATTGATAAATGGAAGTTTGACAAGTTGGTAAAAGAACAAAATAGTGACCGATATCATAAGTCATTTAAGGGTTGGCATCATTTGGTCACGATGCTTTTGGGTATTTTAAGCCGGTGTGTTAGTATGGTTTAAACCTGCGAGGGGCTCAAGGGAATGAGTGGTAAGCTGGGTCAATATGAACCTTAAAAGGCGCCAGCCAAGAGTTCGGCATGCGATGGCTTGAGGAATCGGGATAACGTATTTTGGGTGATTTGCAAGGCTTGGGCAAACAGATCTTTAGTGCTGAACATCGTCTCAGATTTTTAGACCTCAATATACTTTACCCACTCAAAACTTAATAGAACCTGTTTTACCATCAAGGCGCCAATCACAACACGTGGATTGATATTGGATGCTCCTGTCTTCGTGTTATTCAACTGTCGATTGTATACATCTACAATATCATCAAACTGCCAAAATTCACAAAAAACAGGACCGTTGAACTAAACGACCATCGGATATGTACGATTACGAAAACAATTCACTATATGCTTTTACATATAATTAGGATTTTTACTAATTTTTATATGCTTACGCATATAATTATTGATATTTGCATATAATACCTGCAAAAGCATATAATGAAATCGCTAAAGACCTTTCTCAAAGAAAAACGAAAACTCGCTGGACTCACGCAATTAGAGTTTGCAGAAAGAGCCGGAGTGGCGCTCACGGTCATAAGGAAAATTGAACAAGGCAAGGAAAATTTGAATGTTGAAAAAGTAAACCACGTGCTTTCCATGTTCGGTCATTCCCTTGCTCCTGTAGCCAACAAAGACATTGAAAAAAAACAACACAAAGACGATGAGAACTGCTGAAATATTTTACCAAGACATAAGAGCAGGTGTTTTGACTGAAACCGATGAAGGGCATTTTATTTTTCAATATGACGAACAATACGTTATGGAACATTCCGATCAGTTTTTAACCTTCACCATGCCCGTTGTTAAATATCCCTATCACGACAAGCATTTATTTTCGTTTTTTGAAGGGCTCATTCCTGAGGGCTGGCTATTGGACGTGGCTAAAACGCAATACAAAATCAACCCAAATGATAGAATGGGCTTATTGCTGGCCTGTTGCCAAAACTGTATCGGAGCAGTGAGCGTAAAACCTTTAAACCAGTAAAATGAATAAGAGATGTTTATACTGCTATGGTGAAATGGCAGATTTGGAGCAATTTGACTACCACCCTACATGTAGTCTGGCATTTTTTGGAAGCAAGACACCGCCATCCTTAAATTACGCTTTATGCGAAATGAACGAGTTGGCTAAAGAAGTGGTCACCCATCGTATTGCTGTGCCAGGAGTACAACCCAAACTT
>JBIKIB010000144.1:0-8322 GCA_044361845.1 Chitinophagaceae bacterium
CCATCATTTGAATAATAATACCCATGACGGTTCAGGGAAAATCGGCAGTGGTCACCGGTGCGGGGCAGGGCATCGGCCTTGAGATATGCCGCCAGCTGGCCATGAGGGGATGTTCTGTCATCCTCAACGATATGGATCCTATATTGGCTGAAAGTGCCGCGGCAGGCATCCGCGCTTCAGGTGGGCGTTGCATCGCCGTGGCAGGTGATGCAGGTGACCAGGACCTGGTTGACCGGTTGGTGCAATCCGCAGTGGATGCACACGGCGGCATCGACATGGTCATTGCCAATGCCGGCATCACCCTGTTCGGAGATTTCAGGGATTATCCGGCAGATGACCTCCAAAAGGTCATGGCCCTGAACATCGGGGGCACTTTTTTCCTTGCACAGTCCGCCTCCCGGGAGATGATCCGGCAAGGGAGGGGAGGATCCCTGCTGTTCACATCCTCTGTCGTCGGACATCAGGCGCACCGGGGCCTGGCAGCATATGCCATGACAAAGGCGGCGATCGAGATGCTCGCGAAAAATCTGGTCATAGAACTATCCCCGGCGGGCATCAATGTGAACACCATCGCCCCCGGTGCCACACTCACGGAACGGACCCTGGTGGATCCTGACTATGAGCGCAGATGGTCTGAGATCACACCGATGGGCCGGCCCGCAACGGTGCAGGACATCGCGCATGCAGCCTTGTTCCTGGTGTCGGATGAAGCTCGCCATATAACCGGTCAGACCCTCGTCATTGATGGGGGATGGACCTCCGTAAGTACCAATCCATGAAGCATATACAGGCAGATATACATACCGTTGGTTCAAGCATCAGCCAGCTTGGCGAAGGGCCTGTCTGGGACGACCTTCGACAGAGCATACTCTGGCTCGATATCCTGGACGGCATCATTCATGAATTCCATCCGGCAACCTCCGTGTATCGCGACATACGGGTGGGAGAGATGATTGGATCCATCTCCCTTACACCGCAGGGAGATTTGATCGCCGCACTGCAGCATGGGTTCTGTTCGGTCGACAGACTAACGGGAACGGTCATCCGAATATTTGACCCTGAATCGCATCTGCCCGGGAATCGATTCAACGACGGCAAGTGCGATCCCTCCGGACGGTTCTGGGCGGGTACCATGTCGATGTCGGAGGATCGGACCGATGGAAGCCTTTACTGTTTAGATCATGACCTTCGAACGACGGTGCAGCTGAGCCAGGTGACCGTTTCCAATGGACTTGCCTGGAGTAGGGACGGAAGATGCATGTATCATATCGACTCTCCCACAAGGGAAGTCAAACGATACGATCATGACCCCGTCACCGGATCGATCTCCGGTGGTAGGACCATCATCACCTTCACGGAGCAGGATGGATATCCTGACGGGATGACCATCGACGATGAGGGGATGCTTTGGATCGCACACTGGGATGGATGGCAGTTGTCGCGCTGGGATCCGGCAAGCGGTGAGCGGATCGGACGGATCTCACTGCCCGTATCGCGGGTCACTTCCTGCACATTCGGAGGGGAGGATTTTGAGGACCTGTATGTGACATCCGCCCGCGTGGGACTGACTGAAAAACAGTTGAAGGAGCAGCCGCTGGCGGGGGCATTGTTCGTCATCCGGGGCAGTGGTAGCAAGGGTATGACTGCAGACAGATTTCTTATGAATAGCTGACTGGCATCGTCTTTTTAAGATGTTGCGGGCCTAATGATGCATGGGCAGCCGGGATGGACTTCTGCTCACAGGTTTCCGGCGATCTTTCGGATCCTGTTGAACACATACATGCAGATGCGTAAAAAGGCTGTCCATGCAGACAGCCTTTTTACGCATCTGGCAGGGAGTATCAGTATTTAAAATAGACTTTTTTGACCACTTTCACTTGCTTGCCGTTCTGCTTGCCTGGTTCCCAGGAAGGCCCATTTTTCAGGATCTCAATGACCGCTTTTGCGAGCTCGATGTTATTCGTCTCTTCACTTAGGATCGAGAAGGCCGATGGTTTTCCAAAGCTGTCGACGATGAACCATAAACCGATCTTTCCCTTTGATGTTTTATCAGAAGATGAGGAGGAGGTGCTGTTGTTTTTCAGTTTGTTTTTAATGTAGGCATTCATCGCATCATCTCCTCCCGGGAATGACGGTGCGACGTCAACCTTTGTGAATGCAGGAGCCCCTTCATCTGATTGTACATAAGTGACTTCTACCAATTTCCCGGTTTTGCGCGACTGTTGTCTGGATTCATATCCTTCTTTGGTGCGGATCTCTATGACGCCTTGCTTTCCATCCTCGCCGTATTTGTTGAAAGCAACTTCGCCTTTCAAAACGTTGACCGTGGTGATTTCTTTGGGATCGATGAGTTGATCTAAGTCGCCGCCTGTGTATCCGACCGCCTTGATCCCATTGATGATGACGATCGGATTGTTTTCATTTTGTGGGTTATTGCCTTTGCGCGGATTTTTCCACGCCCCACTTTTAGATCGTATCAGGATGACGCCTTGCTTTCCATCTTCGCCATAGAGGGTGACACCGGATGCTCCTTTCAACACGTCTATGGATTCGATCTCCGTGGGCTGTATGAGTGCATCGATGCCTTCGGGAGTCATCCGGCCGATCTTTTCGCCATCGATGATGATGATCGGCTCGGTCGTATTCCCTTTTATCCGCATGATGGAATACCCGGTCTTTTGTTCTCCTGGCAAGGTGTCAACGTTCAATCCAACACCTGAGCGGATCATCAATTCCTGTGTTTTTTTTGCCGGGGCATCTTCCATGTGTGCATTGTAGAACAGCAACACTCCGTTTTTTCCATCTTTTCCGTAGCGTCGTATGGCTTGCATATCGTTCTTTGAATAGATGACGGCGGAGTCCGCTGTGATTGTTTTATTGATGAGCGTTGATGGCTGGATCAATTTACCGTTTATGATCACCAGTGGTTTTCTTTCTCCGGTCCAAATGGAGTCATCAGACTGGATGGTCATTTTCATGTTTTTAAAGGAGATGACTTTTTTGTCAGGAGAGGCGTTCATCGGGATCGTGTCGAAGCGTACATTGCTCACGGCATGCTGCCGGGTGTGTACCAGATTCTTTCCCGCTGCGAATCTTTCCAATGCGTCAAGGATCCTTTTGGCGATCTGTTCCTGGTTGTCCTTTCGGGTGATGAAGTCGCGGTCTTTCGCATTGGTGAGGTATCCGCATTCGATGATCGCCGCAGGGTAGTTGATCTGCGGGGCATCAAGCACATAGATGCCTAGTGATCTTGTACGCAGGGAGTCGAGCGTCTTGTATGATTTAGCGATCTCTTCGGAGAGGAGGCTGCCCAGGATCCTCGATCCCTGTTGGTTGGCGCTGTTCCTTGACCCAAGGAAAATTTCAAAACCCGATCTAGACTCGTCATTCCCTTTGTTTTTTGGTCCCGAGGCATTGACATGGATGGATATGAATGCATCCGCATTGAGGGCGAGTGCTTTTTCCACTTTCATTTTCAGATCCTGGCGCTCGTCTTTTTCCCGGCTGAGGACGATCCGCAGGGCAGGGTTGGTGTTGAGGTCGCGGATCTGTCTGGCAATGGCGAGTGAGATGTCTTTTTCCGTGAATTTTCCATCTTCCGACCGTACACCGGGATCATCCCCTCCGTGTCCGGCATCTATGACGATCGTCATGGTCTGCGTAGTCTCTGGATCGCTTGTATTCATTTGGCTATTCCTGCCTTCAGGTTTCAGGGTGAAGGCCGCCACGACCATGAACAGCAGGGGAAGTGCGAGTATGCGTGTGAGGTAGTTCGTACTTGTTTTATCAGAATGTAAAAGCATTTTTAATCTTCTTTTGATGGGTGAATGAAAGAAGGCGTTGGCCATGAGGACCGACCGACCGGGGTATGCCGCCTCGAGGATCATGGCGGCAAAGGCTGCCGTGTCGCGGCCTTCGACCGATCTGCTGTCTGCGATGAATTCATGGATCATCGCCATTTCACGGCGAATGATCCAAAAGAAAGGGTTGCACCAGTATGGGATCAGGATGATGCTCAGGCATAGTTTATCATAGGTGTGCTTCTCATGGATATGCACCATTTCGTGCTTCAGTATCTGTTGTCCTGCAGGGGATTCCAGACGGATGTCTTCATGCCAGAAGATATAACTGAGGAAAGAAAAAGGCGTCCCTTTCTCCCTTGTGTTCACGAAAAGGTATTCTCCGATGGGGTGTTGTTCATGCTGCTGCAGGAGCTTTCGGATGCGCAGCAGGCTGCTGGCCAAAGTGCACAGGAAGAAGATGGATACCAGTACATAGGCCAGGGATGTCCACTGCTCTGCAGAGAGATGGATCATCGATGAACTGTCCAGTTGCTCCACGAATGCGTCACTGGTGGTCACGACTTCAAGTATCCTGACCGCTTCGTAGCTTGCGGAGGCCTTCTCTTGCCAAACGGGGATTCGGATCATCGGCAGGAAGACGGATAACAACACCGTGGCAAGCAGATAATACCGGTTCCAGTGATGAAAGATCCGATTGCGCAAGGCCAGCAGATAGTACCCGTACAGGATGCCGGAACACAGGATGACCTTCAGCAGGTAGTAGGCGAATGCGATCATTTTTTCTTTTTTTTGAGTTCTTCAAGCAGCATCTCCAGTTCGCCGATGCTGATGTTCTTCTCCTTGACCATGAACGATACCGCATTGCTGAAGGAACCTTCGAAGTATCCCCTCACCAACGTGTTCATCGTCGACTGGGTGTAGGCGTCTTTCGCGACCAATGGATAATACTGATGCATCCTTCCGAAGAGTTTGACGCCCACAAAATCCTTGTCGACAAGGATCTTGATGATCGTGGCCACTGTATTCTGGTGTGGCTTTGGTTCTGCCAACGCATCGATGATCTCTCGCAGAAATGCTTTGTCAAGGTTCCAGATCACCTGCATGATCTGCTCCTCCGCTTTTGTCAGTGTCTTGTGCATACTTTTCCCCTTTCTGGAACAAACCTAAAACTAAATAATTAGTTTGACAACTAAAATTTTAGTGATAATTGTTAAAATCCTGAAAAGCCGGGTGCTCATCCCCAGGAGCATTCGGATCTTTGGTATAATGGTATCGAGAGGCATACCATTGCCTGCACATAGGAGCTTAGGGTTTTGTTTCTGAAGATTCTATCGATCTCGATCGGTGCTCAGCATTTTACCATCCGTTTGCCGTAGATGAATCGAGGCATCGGTCATTTGTGTGGGGTTGTTGATGCATCTATCTGCCGTAAATGCGGCCATGTTTTCGGGCTGACATAGGGTCGAACACCAAGCTCGGATCAGGCAATTCGACGTGCAATACCCACCGGCGGGTGCACAAAGTAAAAAAAGGTCATACTTTCGAGTTCTACATTAATCAGTTGCGATGCATAGGATATTGCAGTTTTTAAAGGATCACCCAAGGGAAGTATTGGTGGGTTTATTGGTTTTTTTGTTTTTGCTGTTCCGAGATCTGATCAAGTCGATGCTGTAGCGAAGGCGCAAGGTGGCATTTTGATGTTCTGATCCTGTGGACGCGGTCATCTGGTAGGGGTCCTGTTTATTGTCGATGAAGGGAAGAACCTGCCGAATTCCCATGACATCCTTGCCGTGAGCAGCGAAATTTTTTGGTCCATCGATGCCTGTTGTTTCCATATGCCTGACAAGCCATGGCGGTATTGGATTGATAACGTCAACGGGTACCCTTTTTTTAGCAACATTCCGGTGGAGAATCCCGCCTCGAGACCTGTTTGCAGGCGATTGTGCATGTTCATGTCGGGTTCGGAAACTCCAGTAACAGGATCGGCATGCTTCAATCCGGAGCTGATGATGTATCCGTTCCACAGGCCGGTGTGCAGGTGTGCGGGTCTTCTTCCTTTTTTACCCAGGCGCATGTGAAGGTCAACCGGTACGCTCATCATCACGATCGCCTGCCGCCGATCCATTGCGTCCTGCCCGGAGAGGTTGGCCCCCGGCTGGGATGCGTTCATGCTTCCTCCCGACAGGAGCAGGTCATTCCCCGATTTCTTGAATCCTTCGGTTTTATATTGACCGATCGACAATCCGTATGACAGGTGAAATTTTCCTTCAGCCGCATTGTGACTTCGGATGATGCCTGCTTCGATGGCAAGGCCATTGCTCACGGATCGTCCGCTGCTCCTCAACATCGTAGTCCCGGCAGCAATGTTGACCGACCATCGTGTTTTTCTTTTTTGTGTTGGCTGGATGTCGGGAGGAGTGGTCGTGGATGGTCCTGCTGCCAGCTGTTCGGGTTTTTCGAGGCTGTCAGACCGATCTTTGGTCGGAGCAGGCTTACCGGTTGTATCTGTTTTTACGTCAAGGATCGTACCTTCTAGATCATCCGGGGCTGTGATCGGCAAATTTCCCCGCTCGGTCCATGTTTTTTCTTTGGTTGGCCCATTCGTTTTAGGAGTTGGTGTGGGTATTGCTTTATGGATATTGCTGCCTGCAATTGGATCTGCGTTTTTTTCTTGCCCGGACATCTGTGGTCGTTGGTTGATCGGTGTGTTCCCGTCAGCCAGGCTTATTGTCTTTTGGATATTTTTTATGGAAGGGGAATCGTGGGATGCAGCAAGCAGGCCGTCAGTGATCCGTGAGTCCTGTCCTTCATCTTTTTTCATGGACAGCATTCGGTTATTCATATCCGTTACTTTATCGGTACCGGGAGACTGGAAGAATATGAGCCATCCGATGCCTCCTCCTGCCAGGAGCATTGAAGGGAACAGCCATGCGAAGAATCGCCTGCGTTTGCGTTTCCGGATGGTTCGCGCTACGTTCTGCCATACCGCATCCGATGGATTCAGTTTGAATCCCTGCATGATCGCAGATGTCTTTTTTTCAAAGCCTTTATTTTCCATGGCAATCCGCTTTGGGTTGTGGGAAATGATGTCTTTCCATCAGGACGGCAAGTGCAGATCTCGCCCGCATATACTGCGACCGAGATGTCACTTCCCGGATACCGAGCAGCCGGGAGATCTCCGCATGAGAGTACCCTTCGATGGCAAACAGGTTGAATACCGTTTGATAGCCGATGGGCAGGTGTTGGATCAATCCGGCTAGCTCTTTTGCTTCGAGGTCTACTTGAGGGTCCTGCCATGCCGTTGGCTGCGTTGATTCATCATCGTTGAATTCGAGCCGTTCGTGGTTTTTTGATGGTCGTTTCAGGAAATTCAGCGCGGTATTCACCACGATCTTCCTGATCCATGCTCCCAGTTCGCCGTCCTCCCGATACTGGTGCAGGTGTGTGAAAACCCTGATAAATGCATCCTGCAATATGTCCTCCGCATCAGACAATGATTTGGTATAGCGAAAGCAGACACCGAGCATGATCTCCGCATGGGCATCATACAGCTGCTTCTGCGCCCGTGGATTTCCGCGCATGCATTCCCTTATCAGTGAAAGTTGGTCTGTCATTCGTTCCGTCATGTGCTTGACAAGCGGGAAAGGTCGTTTGTTGCATGGCAAGCTGCAGGAGACGGGATTTACTGCTCCAAGGGTTTTCGCACCGCTTGATCGCCGGAGCGCATGAGTAGAAAAATACTTAAGATCGCTTGCACCGAATCGGATTTAATGAATATCTTTATGATATTAAAATGATATCATAATGGAAAAGTTGATCAAGCCCGTATCAGGATACCTCATCGCCTTCCTGTCGTTTCTGACAGGAGTTGCCGGCATATTTTTGATGATATGGTTCTTTTTGCAGGCGTCCGAGCCAGGGAATGCTCCGTACTGGATGCTGATCTTGAGTATCGTTCTATTTGCCACGGCCGTGCTCATGCTCATGGGATTGGTGATCGTACAGCCGAATTACGCGGTGGTGCTTTCATTTTTTGGGAAATACGTGGGGTCTGTCCGGGAGAACGGTTTGCAATTTGTGAATCCCCTGTACACCAAAGTGGCGGTTTCCCTTCGTGCACAAAGCATTGAAAGCAATAAGCTCAAGGTGAATGACAAGCTGGGCAATCCGATCGATATCGCCGCAGTGATCGTATGGAAGATCAGTGATACCTACAAGGCTGTCTTCCAGGTGACGGGGTTCGATGAATATCTAAAGAACCAAAGCGAGGCCGCTGTTCGCCACCTGGCCACGAGTTATCCTTATGACAATATCGAGCATGAGGAGGCACATATCACGCTTCGGGATGGTGGGCAGAAGGTCATTGAATTGCTGGAGGAGGAATTGAATGAACGTCTGGAGCCGGCGGGCATCACGATCATGGAAGCCCGGATCAGCCACCTTGCATATGCATCCGAGATAGCCGGCGCGATGCTTCAGCGCCAGCAGGCGACCGCCATCGTGGCAGCCCGGACAAAGA
>JBIKIB010000500.1:0-2544 GCA_044361845.1 Chitinophagaceae bacterium
CCTCTCAAGAAAGCCGGGAAGTTTGTGAAAACTATGAATTTTTCCCAAACTTGTCTTCAAAAGTCTCTAAAAGAGGGGGTAAAAGTCCTCATGATGCCCGGAGAAGGGTATCATTCCATGATCCGATGCATTCATCAATACCGGTGTCTGGCGCCACCAGGGCGGTATCAACATCACCATAGTACATAAAGAAGAGCTTCCGCGAAGATGACAGGCAGGAAATCTGTCGCTTGCCCAGGATTGAAAATGCACGGGCGACGGGTTCCTGTGAAAGCGCTAACCACTCCGCCACTGCAATGACGGAAGCCCCTACAACGCCCCCCCGCGATACAGGCTATAGCCCGGCAGATAGCGATGAAGACGACCCGATCTCCATCATCTTGCTCCCGGCCTCGCCGGACGACCATATATCCGCAGGCATGCATGACCACCCGCGGTTGCGCTATTCCCTTCATCAATGGATCGAACACCATCCTCCAGAAACCCCCAAGACCGGTGGATCAAAGCTGATCCAGGCATTTCCATCTGCCATGATCTCCCTCAATGCCCAAAAGACAAAAATCTGTGTGAACTTGCAGGACAAAACACCCCATGCCGTCATATCCACACCTCAGGGCCCGGAGCCGTCTTCCTGCTGCGAGGCGTCTTCAAAGGCTCCAGCCGCATGCATCCGAATTATCCGTGCTTTGTATACAGACGCCCCTGATTCGTATACGCAGGACTCAGGAATACCCACCACTTTTGCATCACAAATCTTGATCAACATGAAAAAAACAATACTGATCACCGGTGCAAGTGCCGGGATGGGGAAGGAAACGGCAAAAAAACTCCTGGCACTCGGGCACCAGGTCTTTGCCACGGCAAGACGCCTCGAACTGATGCAAGACCTTACGGATCTGGGAGCCATCACCTACGAGATGGATGTCACCAACCCTGACCAGGTCGTCCATGTCGTTGAAACGATCATCCGGACACAGGGACGCATCGATGTACTCTGGAACAATGCTGGCTACGGACTCTATGGTGCCGTGGAAGACGTCCCCCTCGACGCGGCCCGTCAACAGTTCGAGGTCAACCTGTTCGGACTGGCATGCGTTACCCGGCAGGTGATCCCGCATATGCGCAAGGCGGGTGGTGGTACGATCATCAACACCTCCTCCATGGGCGGGAAGATGTACATGCCCCTCGGTGCCTGGTACCATGCATCCAAACATGCCCTGGAGGGTTGGAGCGACAGCCTCCGGCTCGACCTAAAGCCCTTCAACATCCATGTCGTCGTACTGGAACCCGGCGTCATCGATACCGACTGGGGCGGCATCATGATGGACAATATGAAAAAATACTCCGGCAACGGGTTGTACGCAAAAGTGGCAGAGAAGATCGCCCACGCCACCAGCCAGATGTATGTGAAAGGAGATGCTTCCAAACCTTCCGTCATCGCCGACACCATTGCCCGCATCGTCGCCGACAAAAATCCCTCGACGAGATACCGGGTGGGTGCCTTCGCCAAACCCATGGTATGGATGCGGGTTTTCCTGGGCGACAGACTTTTCGATAAGATCATCATGCTACAGTTAAAATGACAGAACCCATCCTGATACTCGATGCCATCTCCGACCTGGAAAAAGTCTTCCCCGGACATGTCACCACACACCCGCTCGTGGCCGTGGTGGATTTCAGCCGCGTGCAGGACAACTGCCTCCCGGGGACCCGCATCCGCGCCGGATTCTACTCCGTCATGTTCAAAGACCATTGTCCGAACAGGATCCGATACGGTCGGACGCGCCTGGATTTCCAGGAGGGCAGCCTCATCTGCATCGCCCCCGGGCAGGTGATCGTCATGGATGATGCAACCGTGACGATGGAAAAACCCGAAGGCTGGGGCCTGTTCTTCCATCCCGACCTCCTCCGCGGCACAAGACTGGCGGAAGAAGTGCGCACCTACACTTTTTTCTCCTACTCGGTATCGGAAGCCCTGCATCTTTCCGCACGCGAGCAGGATGTCCTCAAAGACTGCCTGCGTCCGCTGCTGACGGAACTGGAGGATAACATCGACGCATACACGCAGCGCCTCATCGTATCGATGATCGACCAACTGCTCCACCATTGTGCACGTTGTTACGATCGGCAGTTCATCTCCCGGAAAGCGAATAATGAGATCCGGGTGGCGACATTCGAAAGGGCCCTGAAAGCTTGTTTTGATGAGCATGCCGAAGGGAAACAGGGTATCCCATCTGTCCGACAACTGGCGGAAAAACTCTTCCTATCCCCGGACTACCTCAGCGATCTCCTCAAACGGGAAACCGGCATGAACGCGCAGGATCTTATTCATCAATACCTGATCGAAGAAGCAAAAAACAGACTGCTGGGCAGCAATGCCACCGTCGGCGAACTGGCCTATGCACTCGGCTTCGAATACCCGCAGTATTTTTCCCGGCTCTTCAAATCGAAGACCGGCATGACGCCTTCTGCATACCGGCATGCCTTTCTGAATAACTGAAACCCGGCAGACGGTAGCTGTGACATGACACCCTCAACCTGATG
>JBIKIB010000501.1:0-2530 GCA_044361845.1 Chitinophagaceae bacterium
ATACGGGTATCAAAGTGTCTTTGGTATGGACGTCCGTTTCTCCTTTGGGTATGCAGAGTTGCAGCAGCCCGTTATCATATTTTGCGGTGATCATTTCCGTGTCGATATTATCCGGCAGCAGGATCGTCCTGCTGAAGCATTCGTAGTTGAATTCGTGCAGTTTGTATCTGAGGGAAGGGTCAGGTCGATTTTTATGGAGCAGTGATATTTTAAGGGTACGATCCAGCGTATGGATCAGGAAATCCTCCCGTTTTGCACCTGGAACCGCCATTTCGATCCGAAAGAGTGCCTGACTTTCGATGAGGTTCACCGGAGGGGATGCCTGATCGCCCTCATGCAATAGCTTAAGCTCCGATGCGATTGCCCGTTCATTGACGATGGGTACGTATACGCCCGGGTAGTTTTTGCCTTGTTCCGATTGGTTATCTTCATTGCGCATCATCATGGGTTTCGAGGTGAGTAATGCCGGGGGGCTGGGATCACAGGACAGACCATACATAATTCATCAGGTCGCTTTTGAGGTCGAAGTATTTTTTCTCGACCATTTTTATCTGCTCTCTCAGTATCCGTTGGCGCTGCAGCGAATGTTCCCCGAATTCCTGCCAGTTGACGCTAAGTTTCTCTGAGAGGAATTTTTTTTGCCCGGAGATGGTCTCTTTCATGTCATGCATCTTTTCCTCCTGTTTGAGAATGGCCTGGCGAAGAAATTCTGCATCAGCGAGCATCTGCTCATCCACTTCCCTTCGGTTCATGACCGCCTGCTTCAGCATATTGGCAAGGCTTGGCAGTTCATTCTTCTGGCGGCCGATCATATCGTCCCAGGCATCGTTTTCCTTGATGAATATATCCACATCTGCACTGTTCATGGCCCTGCGGTTTTAGGTAAGCGATCGATGGTGTACCGGTTCAAAGGCCATCCTGTGGAGATGTGCTTTCCGGCTTCCGGGTTTCCGGAGGTTTGGAAGGGGTGTGATGCAAATATATGAACGGTGACGCCCGGATACCATGACGGATCGTGTCATGTTATCCATTTGTAGGAATATTGAAAAGCGTTGCCCTGTTTTCTTGATTGAATCAAATGGAGTATACAGCCGCTGCCGTTTCGATCATCACAGCATGCTCGAAATGTTAGCGGCTATGCAATTTCTTTTGATACTGGATCAAGTGTGGCGGTGATCGCTTGTTGCAATGAATGAAACAGGATAGATCCTGTTGGCTGGAACCTACATCATGCTTGTTGTCACCAAGGGGCATCCGATCAAAAGGTCATGACCCCCTTTGTGTCCTCCCCGAAGCAAGCATCATCTCTGCACGAGCCAGCACAGATCCCGGAACCGGCGCTCCTGGGATCTATACTGCGTGACCATGGCATCACAACCTATGCTCGTCGTGAGCAATTACAATGATTTTTTCGCCAGATACCAATCCACCATTTCCAGATCGCTGTTTTTCCGTTCTGCAAGGGCTTCCAGCGTCCGGGGTGCCGGTACGATCACTTTGTCTCCAGGTTGCCAGTCGAGCGGACAGGCCACTTTATGTGTGGATGCAGTTTGTAAAGCCATCAGGGCACGCTTGATCTCGTTCATGTTACGGCCCACATTCAATGGATAATACATGATCAATCGAATGGTCTGTTCAGGATCGATGAAGAATACGGCCCTTACGGCGGCTGTCTCGCTTTCTCCCGGCTGCAGCATGCCATAGGCCCTTGAGATGCTCATATCCAGATCGGCAATGATCGGGAATTCGAACAGCACGCCGGTCTTCTCGTGGACCGCATTGACCCAAGCGATATGTGCGTGGATGCTATCGATGCTGAGGCCCAGCAGCTTTGTGTCATGTTCTTCAAAAAAAGTCTTCTCCATCGCGAAGCCACTCATTTCGGTGGTGCAGACAGGTGTGAAATCAGCAGGATGGGAGAAGAATACCATCCAGCTTCCTTTTCCATAGGTGGACATCGTCAGCATACCGGTGGTGGTCACTGCTGTGAAATCCGGTGCCTTGTCGCCGATGCGTGGCATCTGTGTGAACGTCTCCATGTTATTCGTATTTGAATGCAAGTTGGTTCATTCGCCCGTCAGAAAACGTGACATTCGTCACCATTCGATGACAGAGAGACGATACCTTTATGATGCTAAAAATAAGACATGCGTTTTATCTTCCACCTGTTCCCCTGTCGGTTTTCGCTTGTACTCATCCTCTTGCCTTCCTGCTTGTACGCACAAAAAAATCAACCATCCGTTCAACTTACCGGTGCGATGCGCAATGTGATGTGGAAAGGTGAACTGGCCGGCCTGATCCGGCTCGACACGATATCACCATCGGATCATCTTTATGGCATCGGCCCAATGGAAGGGTTGCGTGGAGAGATCCTGGTGTTTGACGGAATACCGTATATCTCCCGTGTGGTCGATGGGGTCCGTATGAAGGTCGATATAAATAGCGGCATCTCAGCGCCATTCTTCGCACATGCCAGGATCCCAGGCTGGCAAGAGGTGGTATTGCCTGATTCCATTCGCGATCTTTCCGG
>JBIKIB010000183.1:0-7271 GCA_044361845.1 Chitinophagaceae bacterium
CCGGAATTCGCCAGACATGGTGTCAACGGTTTTGTCATCCGGCAATGCGATATATCCCTTCAGGAAGACCTGCAGGATGACAACGATTCGGCATGCCTTTACGATGCACTGGAAAATGAAGTCCTGCCGATGTACTACGAATCTCCCGGCAAATGGACGGCCATCATCAAACAAGCCATGCACGACATCGTCCCGGCATTTGATGCTGACCGCATGGCGATCGAATATTATGAGCAGCTCTATGCCCATGTGGCGGACCACTTCAAAAAGAAACCAGAAAAAAGATAATACCCCGACGCATACCAAGCGATCTTCGTGGAAACTTTCGCATCGCTCATGATGGCTGATCTTCCCGTCACATGACCTCTGTGAGTCCTGCGTCTTCGTCATGGGATGCGCATATCTTCCGTACATTTACCTTCTTTCTTAATGCATGACCGAAGAAGACTTCATCGTTGCCGGCCCCGAAGGATTCAGGGGCAGCAGGCTTGACAGCTTACTGTCATCCGGATATTTCCGCGCAGGGACACAGATGTATTTTTCCACCCGCCTGCTCCGGGATTTCGACTTCTTGAATTTCACTCCCGTGTATAATGGTGTCTTCAAACTCAGGGTGAATGTCCGGAACATGCGACCACTGGCAGCACATGACCGCATCCGGAAAAGCTGCCACCGCTTCGAGGTAAGGGTATTGCCCGCCACCACCCATGCCGAATGCGAAGCCCTTTATGCCGCTTACTATGCCGGGCTGACATTCGATACCGCACCCAGCTGCAACGAATACCTCTTCCAGAGTGAAACAGGAGATCCGTTCGACAGCAGGATGATCGAGATCCGCGAAGACGGATCGCTCATTGCGGCAGGATATTTCGACAAAGGGGAGGATGCGTTGATGGGCGTGCTGAATGTCTACCACCCTGACCGCCGGAAATTCAGCCTCGGGAAATACCTCATCCTGCTGAAGACCGATCTCGCCCGGGATTGGGGTATGACGTATTTTTATCCCGGCTCCATCTATATCGGGGATGATAAGACAGACTACAAATTCTTCCTCGGAAAGGAATGCATGGATGTCTACCTGCCAGTGGAAAAAAGCTGGCAGCCGCTTACAGAATGGCCAAAAGACAGGCTGGAAGCATACTACCATGATCTTTTCTAAGGCATCGGGGATGCGTGCAGGGATCTTCTTCCCGGGTTCGGAAAACCAGTCGGATGCAGCAGGACCGCACCCTAAAAATGAGTCGACCGGCTTAACGAACCGGTAACAAAATTTTGATTTATTTTTGCGGCCGCATGCAGCAGAGATGTATGCGCCTATAAACCCCTCACTTATGATCACACCTGCTACCCTGTTGTGGCCCTTCCTCCGGTCTCCCTGAACAGGTATATGCATCGCCCTGAGCCTTCCCCGTCATTGCATACGTCCGCAAGTACGAACTGCCAACAGCATCCACAATCCCTCCACATGCTTGAAGATATTTTCATACGTCCGGGTCCTGAAGGGTTCCGGGATGAGACCCTCGACCGCTACCTCGCAGCAGGCTTCTACCGCATGCGGGAAGATATATTCACGACGCATAGCATCTACAAGGAGAGAGCAGATGGAGAGTTGTTCATTGAAGCGGTGTTCTGGCTGCGAAGCGAGATAGCGAGGATGTCAACTCCCGACACCGTAAAAAAGATACGACGGAAGTGCAGGCATTTCAACGTGCGCATCTCTCCGCTGCTCATCACAGAAGAGATGGAAATCCTGTATGTTCGATACTTACTTCATATTGATTTCTTCATTGCATCTTCGATATCCGAAAACATCCTCAGTGATGACGGACCCAACCCTTTCGACACATGGATGGTGGAGGTGAGGGATGGCAACAGGCTCATAGCTGCGGGATTATTCGATAAGGGAAAGGAATCGATCCAGGGACTGGTGAATTTCTATGATCCGGAATACAGCAAGTACAGCCTGTCGAAATACATGATGATCGCGCTGGTCGATCACGGCCGGGAAACAGGTATGCGGTACTTTTATCCCGGTTATATCTATGCCGTGGATGGGAAAATGGATTACAAACTTTTCACGGGCCTGGACGGCATGGAGATCTACATGCCCGTGGAAAAAGAATGGCACGAATACAGGAGATATGACAAGGATGCGCTCCTCGCATATGCCAAAAAGCACCTGACGGGCAAAAAGCGCATCCCATAGGCTGCAAAAAGACCGGGATGTTGAAGGGAAAGAAAATGCATCCCATCGGAAATTGTCGGGTGACGGGCCTAATGATCATTATGCCATAGAGACCTTTTGACAACATCGCTTTTATGAAACGCCATGACGGCAAAAAATAAATATACGTTCATCCATGCCTGTAACCACACTCTACATCATCGCAGCATTCCTGCTGGGCTCACTGATCGCCGCATTGCTGATGAGGATCCATGCCCAGGGAATACTGCAGCGGATGATGAAAGGCATGCAGGAGCGGATCAATGCACTGGAGACCGAACTGGCCAGGCAGCAGGCGTCAGCGGATGCCCGGCTGGATGCCGCGTCGTCACAGACACTGAAGCTGCAGGGTGAGATAAGGGACCTGACGCTGGATGGATCCGCACTCCGGAACGAAAGGGATGAGGCAAGGCTCGAGATGCGCGACATCCAGGCAGAGAACAGGTCGCTCTCAGAAAAACTCGGCACGCAGAAAAAAGAGATCATGGAACTGCAACAGCAATCTGCCACAGCCTTTGAGAACCTTGCCAACCGCATCTTCGAACAGAAATCCGAAAAATTCTCCGAACTCAACAAAACGCAGATGAAGGAGATGCTTGAACCACTGGGGAAGAATATCAGTGAATTCAAAGCAAAGGTGGAAGAAGTCTACCACAACGAATCGAAGGAACGCTTCTCCCTCGGGGAGCGTGTGAAGGAACTGGCGAAACTCAACGAGACCATCACGCAGGAAACACGAAACCTCACCCGTGCACTCAAGGGGGAATCAAAGACGCAGGGGCGATGGGGCGAAGTGATCCTCGAGACGATCCTGGAAAAATCCGGCCTGCGCAAAGGCGAGGAATACATCATGGAGCACCAACTCTTCGACAACGATGGCAACCCCCTTCGCAGTGAGGCAAAGGGCAGGAAGATGCGGCCTGACGCGCTCATCAAATACCCTGATGACAGGCATGTGATCATCGACTCTAAAGTATCGCTCAACGCATTCATCCGCTTCACGGAAGCCGAGGATGAGGAGGAACGAAAAACCGCACTGGCCATGCATGTGGCCTCCATGCGAAACCACATCGCAGATCTCAGCAGCAGATGCTATGATGACTATGACAAATCACTCGATTTCGTGATGATGTTCGTACCGAACGAACCGGCCTTCATTGCAGGCCTGCAGGGCGACCCCGACATGTGGAATCATGCCTACGATAAGCGCATCCTGCTGATCAGTCCGACAAACCTCATCGCGGCACTGAAGCTCATAGCAGACCTATGGAAGCGGGAACAACAGAACCGGAACGCACTGGCCATCGCAGAAAGGGGTGCGAAGATGTTCGATAAATTCGTGGGCTTCGTGCAGAACCTGAAGGAAGTGGGAGACCAGCTCGAAAAAGTCAGGAATCGATATGATGATGCCTACAAGCAACTCAGCACGGGGAACGATAACCTCATACAACAAGCCACGAAACTGAAGGAACTCGGACTGAAGAACAAAAAGGAACTCCCGGCAGGCCTCAGTGCATCCGCAGATGACCAGAACGCACCGGCATGACCGACCCTGCACACCCACAGACCCCATCGATCACAGGCATAGTTGATACATGGCGAAGCATCACAGATACCTGCTAAAGGATATAGGCATGCACGGAGATCGGCAGCAGCAGAGCTGTCACAGGCCACCTGATATCAACACCTCATCGGACACGAAAGAGATCGCCTGCATGATGACTCATACAGGCGATAGGGGTGTTTCGGTCAGCAACGGCTATGGATAAGCGAAATAAAAATCTGATGCATCAACAAGCATTCATCCGGGGTGCTAACACACCAGTGCAGGGATCGAAAAATGAACCATCCGATGCCTGCTCAGTTTTCCGGGGATCCGTCACCCCAGGCTTCTGCAGCGGTGGGACAGTCTGCCGGGCATGATCATCACCTTCAAGGCAAGGATCATGTACAGATGCACTGTCATCAGGATTTGTATCGCAATGACATCCCTGTCCGGATCAAACAAAATCACTTGAAATCAGGAAGATCAGGGTCCCTCCCACCGACGCTATTTTCGTGTCCGTCCTGATATTTATTTTCATCAGAAATCAAAAATAACCAGGCTGATTGCAAGCTATTTGCAATCATCTCCCTTTCTTGATATTGCTGTACAAGAGTGTATAAGGATATGGCGGAAGGATCCCGAAAACCCTGAAAGCACAGTTGTGCATCCACATCGCTACCGGATTCCGGAAAGTGCATCACAGGATCATGGTCGATCATTCGGGTAACGAAAACATGCAGGGCCATGATCCGGCCTGAGCAAAATGTATCTTTCAGTCAGCCAGAATAACACCGGGAACCATGTTGGGGAAATACTGAAAATTGAGTATGTGGATGCCAAATGCTAAATTGAACTTTAAATCTAAAGAGACTTTTCATGCATGCCGGATCGCTTCGAGGTATTCCCATGATGACGGCGTTTCTGCTGGTCATGCAGCTCTTCCTGCAGCATGCTTGCCGGGCAGGTGAGGCGACCCATGAGATCCGAATACTGGATTCGACTTTCTACCGAAATGCCGGCATAAGCCGTCAGCCGGATACGCTGCTGATCATCCTGTCAAGATCTGAAGCATCCCGGTACCTGTTGGTGGAGAATCCGCACATCAATCATATCCACTTCCTGCAATTCGGTACGAAGCGATCCATCATCACGGGGGATTCCCTTCCCTTTACGCAAAGACCGGTTCCTTTCCGTCAGTTCGTCTTCCCCGTGGATGCAGTCTCCGATATCGACTCGATCCGGTTGGTGCTGGACAAAAATGGTGAAAACCTGTCGTACGGAATGCATTTACTCAACAGGGAACAACTTGACGCATACATAAACCGGGATCACCTGATCATCGGGTTCATAACAGGCTTTTACCTATTGGCCATACTGATCAGTGTGGTCATGACATCCTTCAGCAGGAGACTGAAATTCATGTACTTTTCACTCTTTGTCTGCGTATCCATGCTATGGATGCTGAACGATATCGGATGGATGTACCAGTGGTCTTGGCCGGAAAATCCTCAATGGCATAACAGCAGCAGGGGATTTTTTTCTTCGATGACCATGGCATTATTTGGAGCATACCTCTACCAAAATACCGGAAGCCACCTGGTGAAACGCATACGATACGCTATCTACGCCCTTGCATTCCTGATATGTTTGAAGATCGTTATCGGCTTGATCGCACTGGCAGGGCACCTGCCACCCGGGATGAAGGGCGCTTCCATGTATGTTAATGCGACCTATGTGAGTGCACTTTTCGGCTATATCGCGATCGGCCTGCTATGGAACTTACGCAAACACCCGGAAGATCGCTTCGAGATCTTAGGGATCATCACTTATGCCTTTTTCATATGCCAGCTCGGGCTCAATGAACTGGGCCTCCGACGCTTGCACTTTGACTGGCTGCACCAGATGGGGATCATCCTTTTTTTCCTGCTGCAGATATTGTTCATTTCCATTCACCTCTTTCAACTAGAACGGAAACGAAGAGAAATGGAAGCGGAAAAGATCCTGCAAATGACCATCGACCAAGACAGGGTCCTGACAGAAAAATTGATCGAAATGGAGGAGCAGGAAAAAACCCGGATCGCTCAGAATATCCATGATGAGATCGGGAGTCTGTTCGTTGCCCTAAAATATCACCTGCTCTCCATGAAACAGAACGCGTCAAGTGTGCATCGGGCGGAAGATCTGGACCAGTTGACGCGCATCTGCAACCACGGGATCGAAAAACAATATTCCGTCGTGGATGATATGATCTACGACCAACATACCGTCAAGCAGATGGATGAAGCCATCCGCGAAAAATTCTCATTGATCTTTGAGAAACAGGCCCTGGATTTCGAATTCACATGCGGTATCGACAGGGTTTCGCTCTCCGACATACAAAATATACAGCTATACCGGATCGTTACTGAACTATTCACCAATACCCTCAAACATGCAGGTGCTGGCAAGGTCTGGCTGGAGATCAGGCAGGGGGATTCGTTGTGGTTAAGCTACCGCGACGATGGACGGGGTTTTGAGCCCGACAGTGCCGATACAGGACGTGGGCTCAAGAACATCCGTAGCCGCGTCAGCTATCTCAAAGGCAACTGCAACTTCGATCGCCGGTCAGATGGCTGCCGATTCACCATGGAAATTCCTATCAGATATGAATGAGCAAATCTCCATCTTCCTGGTGGATGACCACAGGATCTTCTCCCAATCCCTGCAGGTATTCATTTCCCTGCAGGAACGATTCAAATGGAAAGGAAGCTCGGCAGGTGATAGGAGGACCATGATCGACATCATGCATCAACGACCGAAGGTTGTACTGCTCGACTACCACCTGAATAAATACAACGGCCTCGAGATCCTCAAACAATTGCGACAGGATGGATATACCGGGAAGATCGTATTCCTGACCATGAACCGTGACAAACAAGTGAGGATGGCCGCCAAGACACACGGCGCCGACGGATTCGTCTCAAAAGACATCGATGGTCACGCATTACTGGAGGGATTGGAGCAGCTCATGCGGAAAGAGATCGACTACCTGGAGTTGCCCATACACCCGAAAGGAAAGGAGGGAAATGATTTTGGCATGACAATGCAGGAAAAACGGGTGGCAGATCTCATCTGCTCCGGCATGAGAACGGATGACATCGCAACGAAACTTTCCATCAGTGTGCATACCCTCTACACTCATCGACGGAGGATACTGGAAAAGACAGGTGCCGTGAATTTCATGGATGTTTGCAGCAAGATCTCCTGAAACACCCGATCGGGCAGCATGCATGTGATGTCATGATCACTGTAAAAAAATAAAATCCATACCGCTGCGCTGATATGTCATGAAGCTTCACCTATCTTGAAATACAGGTCGTAGCGCTCATGCAGATATTTCCAGAGGGTATGCATATGCACGGTCGTGACGTTCCTGGTCATACAGGAATCATGTATCCGGTAATATGCGAGCGGTGTTCCGGGAATGAATTCCACCCGACAACCATGGCGGCCGAGGCGGAG
>JBIKIB010000131.1:0-8594 GCA_044361845.1 Chitinophagaceae bacterium
CTCGCACTTTCATTCCTGTTAATGGTCGGCTTCAGCTTGTTCTTCGAGGGCCTCGAGCCGATCCACGGCAGCCATATCGACAAGGCCTACATCTATGTGGCCATGGCCTTTTCCTTCACGGTGGAACTGTTGAACATGCGCATGCGGAAAAAAGAAGCTAAAAGAAAACCGGTTGAACTAAGGGAACCAAAGCTCCACCCTGAAAAGAATGCGTGAACTGACCATCAATCCGTTTGCTCAAAATGGAAGGGCACTATATGCAGGTCATTGCTGCGGCCACCACAGCAGCCGTCTCGGTCCGCAAACGGTTGGCGCCTAATGCCACGGCCCTGAATCCGGAGGATAACGCCAAGCCGATCTCCATTTCCGTGAAATCCCCTTCAGGACCGATGAGCATGAGGGATGTTGCTCCGCTGGGGTGAAGCGTCCGGAAGGGTACCGTACCAGTGGGCAGACAATGTGCGATGAAACGATCCTCCTGTCCGGCTACCGCGATCAGTTTGTCGAACGTGACGGGTTCTTTCACCTCCGTGAGCCATGCCTGCCGTGATTGGAGCATGGCACTCATGGCAATGGATTGAAGCCTGTCCATACGCACATGTCCGCGCTCGGTGCGATGACATATCATCGGCACCAAGGCTTGCACACCGATCTCGCAGACTTTCTCGAGCATCCATTCAAACCGGGAAGGATTTTTCAGCAGGGATACCGCAAGGGTCATGGGTTTTCTGCTATCATGGATAAAGGCAACATCCAGGATCTCGATCCGGCAATGTTTTTTATGCGCATCCGCGATCCTTGCGGAGGCCATCGTCCCTTTGCCATCGACAACCCTTAACGGCTCACCCTCGCGCATGCGTAGGACCGATACGATGTGCCGGGAGGAATCCTCCGGAAAGACCGCATCCCCACCGGCGGAGGGGATGCCACTAAGATGAAAAAATGGGGTATCCATATACGTTATCTAATCGTACACTGCGACCATCACCCCTTCCGATGATGGAATGGAAGGAAGGACACGGGTACGTCCGTTATAATGCAAGCGGATGGATTCACCCATTGATGCCGGCAGGAACAGGTCTGCACCATTCAGGAATGGTGCACCGCCGAACAAAGGGATCGGTGCACCGGTTCCGGCACCGTCCTTGCCCGCATCATAGAGGAACATCGCGATACATGACTTTTGAGCAGGGGTGAGGAGACCGGTCGACAAGACCGTCCCGTTGCAATTCAGGGTATCCCTTCCCGTTATGATGGCACCGTTCGCGGCGAAGACAGCGAGTGCGGAACTGCCCGGATCGGCGGGCAGACCTGCAAGAAGCATGGCAGCCATACCGGTCGATGGCAGGGAGCGGAGGTACAGGAATCTGTTATGATAGCGGAACGGCTCCATGAAATAATGCACGACCCTGCCTTTAGCGGGCTGCAGCACGAATTCGTAGGCGGTGGAGGGATTCGCCCTGAAACCCGACCATCGCCCTGAAGAGTCCGTCGTGCCGGTCCATTCGGGACGGTTGGTTTTTCGCATGCCGGTGATCGTATCATGCACCCATGCCTCGATCCGACACTCCCTGAGGGGTGTGTTTTCCCCGAGTACGAGGGCCATGCCGGAGACTTCGCAGGAGCCTGGGACTTTGAGATATGCATGAGGTTTTTGCCGGGGCTGCAGGAAACCAAAAATCGCACGGAAACTTTCCTCACTGGTCACGACTTGAAGGTGGTCGTTATCTGTTTGCCTGACATTCTCCGCCCCGGGAATGTCCCCTGCCCGGGCTGCGACCTTATCCGCAGCGCTGTAAATATTCATGGTGGGTATCCCTCCAGGCTGACCAGAGAGCGGACTGCTACCGATATGCACATAGCGGGACACAAGCACCGCCCGGTCAGCACGTGACAAATACCGGCTGCATACGCCCCCACCAGCAGAATGCGCTACCAGATCGACTTTTACGGCCCCGGTGGCTGCCAGTATACGCCGGATAAAGACCTCCAGCAATGAATCTGAAGGCGATTGCCGGTTCAGGCTGTTCCAGTCAAAAGCAAAAATCCGTGACGGGCAGTATCCATTTGCCTCCAGTCGTTGTGCCTGCAGCGCCCAATTATCACCCGACCCGAGGAATCCATGCACAAAAACCACAGGATTCCTCGCCGGATCACAGGGTATTTGTGGTTGTGCAAAGAGGGCTGGAGACAGACAGGTGAAAATCCAAGACAGGATCATACATCTTTTCATATAGGCAGACTATAGATGGTGAATGGGTCACGATCAGAACGGCGCATCTTCTTCTCCAATGTCCAAGTCGTTCATCCTGCTGCCTTTTTGGATATAGAGACGCGGGTTGTCATCATCGGGTATGCGCTTCATTTTCCCCTGCGCCATACCCAATCCGCCACCCTCGTCGTTTTCTTCGAGCTCTATGAATTTTTGGATATGCAACAACGCACGAAGCTTGATATTCTCCAGCGAACCGTTCCGGTGCTTTGCGATGCGTACATGGGTTTCGCCCTTGTTGCTTTCACCGAACTCGTTGGCGGAGATATCATAGTATTCAGGCCGGTAGAGGAACATGACCATATCGGCATCCTGCTCGATCGCTCCGGATTCGCGAAGGTCACTCAGCATGGGGATTTTCGCGCCATCCTTCCTTTTCTCCACATCCCTGCTCAACTGGCTCAATGCGATGATCGGGACCTGTAATTCTTTCGCCAGACCCTTCAGGTTACGAGAGATCGTACTGATCTCCTGCTCCCGATTGCTGTTTTTATTATCTCCGCCACCGGTCATCAGCTGCAGGTAATCGATGATGATCAGTCCGATGTTATGCTTGCTCTTCAACCTCCGGCATTTGGCACGAAGCTCGAAAATGTTCAGCGCTGCTGTGTCATCAATGAACATAGGCGCCTTTGTCAATCGCTGTATCCCTTTTTTATACAGCTGCTGCATCTCATGTTCCTCCAATCTGCCACGGGCGATCTTTTCCAGCCAGATCTCACTCTCCGCGGAGAGCATCCGCTGGACGAGCTGACTGGAGCTCATCTCCAGGCTGAACAAAGCCACTCCGGTGGGTTTTGTGGGATGAAGGGCGGCATTGCGTGCAAGGTTCAGGGCAAAAGCCGTTTTACCGACCGATGGCCTTGCCGCCAAAATGATCAGATCAGAATTCTGCCAACCGAAGGTCACCTGGTCCAATCTGGGATATCCACTCGGCACACCCGTCACATCCTCCTGACGGCTGCGCATATCATCGATCCGCTTGATCGTGTTCATCAACACCATGTCTATCGAATCGAAATTCTTGCGCAGGTGATTATTGGTGATATTGAAAAGCTTGCTCTCTGCATCGTCCAGCAGATCAAATACATCGATAGAATCCTCATAGGCCTCAGTGATGATCTCTCCGCTCATACGGATCAACTCACGCTGGATGAACTTCTGCAGGATGAGTCGTGAATGCGCTTCAATGTTGGCGGAAGAAACAACCGAGTTGGTGAGCTTTGACACATAATATGCCCCGCCGACGATGTCGAGTTCCTGGCGGAATTTCAATTCCTCCACTACCGTCAACAGATCTATGGGCATGGATTTGTTGGCAAGCGACATCATGGCGGTGAAGATCCGCTGGTGTGCATCGGTGTAAAAACATTCGGGCTTGAGGATCTCCACCACGGCATCAAAGGCACCCTTTTCCAGCATGACCGCACCCAGGACCGCCTCTTCCAGTTCACGTGACTGTGGCGGAACCTTCCCAAATACCAGATTGTTCAACTCAATCGGAGCTTTCTTCCGGTTCTTCCGGTCACGGTCTTTATTTATCGTTTCCATATAGTAATGTTCTCCGGTATTTTTTGCTCAATATTCCAGTATGCCGATCAGCATTCCCGGATATTTGGATGTTACCATCCAAGCGAATGTAGGTTTGAATCCGAGTTCCGGACCGTATTTTCCGTGGCATTAATTGAACACAGGTAATCCACAGACCTGAACAACTTATACCAATGTTTATCCACAATAAGTATCCGGATTTCCACAAAGTAGAACAAAAACATAACGCTGAACGGATTGCTATCCACATTTCCTGTGCTAAAATTTTCCCAACGATTTTTTTGGAGGTGTGGATGGTTTGACATGTCGGAAAAAGGAATGAAACGTACCCGCTCCTAGGAAAAAAACGGCCTTCGGGTAAGTTTTCCGCTATCGTCCGCAAAAGGAAGCCGGATGTTATCTTTGCCGAAATCACACGAACCGATATGGTCTTATCCTACAAATGGCTGATGGATTATCTGCCCGTGCCCGTCGAGCATGAGAAACTATCTAATATCCTGAACGCCATCGGGTTAGAGGTGGAAAGCTATGAAGTGTACGAAGACGTCAGGGGTAGCCTGGAAGGACTTTTGGTCGGACTGGTCATCGAGACCTCCCCTCACCCGAATGCCGACAAGCTGACGCTCACAAAGGTGGACATAGGAAGTATCGAACCCTTGCAGATCGTGTGTGGTGCTCCGAATGTAGCTGTCGGACAGAAAGTGGTCGTTGCCCCGGTAGGTGCCACGATCCACCCGGTTGAGCATCCCTCCATGACCATGCGCGTGGCAAAAATCAGGGGAGTGGAGAGCCATGGCATGATCTGCGCGGAGGATGAGATCGGACTGGGCAATTCGCACGCTGGCATACTCATTTTGCCGGATGATGTACAGACAGGTATCCCTGCAGCGGAACATTTCAAACCCTATACCGATCATATCATCAGCATTGGCCTGACACCCAACCGAAGTGATGCATCAAGCCATCTGGGCGTCGCACGCGACATCTGTGCCTGGCTCAACCACCATGAAAACCTCGAAGTGGCCGTACGTTCGCCCCTTGGCTCACTCCTTCCCCCAGGGGATGAAAGCCTGCCCGTGTCTGTGACCATCGAAAACCCATCCGCATGCATGCGGTATGCGGGTGTGAGCATCTCGGGATTGCGTGTGGAAGAGTCTCCTGATTGGATGAAACAACGGTTGAAAGCGATCGGACAGCGGCCCATCAATAATATTGTGGACATCACAAACTACATCCTCCACGAAACAGGTCAGCCATTGCATGCATTCGATGCGGATCGGATCACTGGAAAATCCGTCATCGTCAGGAACCTGCCATCCGGCACCCCATTCATGAGCCTCGATGGTAAGGAACGCCTGCTGGATGCCGAAGACCTTATGATCTGTGATGGTGATGGCAAGCCCATGTGCATGGGCGGTGTCTTTGGCGGACTGCAGAGCGGGGTTACGAATGACACTACGGCCATCTTTCTGGAAAGTGCCTGCTTCGCTCCGACCGGTATCAGAAAATCATCTTTCAGGCATGGCCTGCGAACGGATGCAGCCACGCACTTCGAAAAAGGAGTTGATATAAGCCGCACGGTGGATGTCCTCAAAAGAGCAGCGGACCTCATATGCGCCATCGCCAAAGGAAGGGTCGCATCCAGTGTTGTGGACATATACCCGGAGCCTGCGATACCTGCAAGCATAGATTTCACCTTTGAATACATCCGCAAACTGAGTGGCAAAGCATATGCTTCGGAAACAGTGAAGGCGATCCTGCAGGCCCTTGGATTCACCATTCTTGAAGAAAGCAGCATGGGCATGTCGGTCAGCGTGCCACAACATAAGACGGATATCACCTTGCCGGCAGACATTGCAGAGGAGATCATGCGCATCGATGGATTCGACAATATCGCCATTCCGACACGCATAAGCTTCACCCCTTCCGCAGAGGTCGGACATGTGGCGGAGACCCTTCGGGAAAAGATCTCCGGTATACTTGTCGGCCTCGGCTTTCAGGAGATGCTCAACAATTCCATCACCTACAGCGGTCATTATTCTGAACAGGAACTGACTGGTGCTGTCAGGATGATGAACAGCCTCAGTGCTGCACTGGATATGCTTCGTCCCTCCATGCTGGAAACCGGACTTCAGACGGTGGCACATAACCTGAACCACAGGAATCTCGATCTGCGGCTCTTCGAATTCGGCAAGACATACGCCAGGCTTGACACAGGAAACTACGAGGAGCAGGATCATCTCGCATTGTTCATGACCGGCATGCGACAGGAAGCATCCTGGAAAAAAGATCAGGCGGGTAGTGACCTGTTCCATCTTAAAGGGATTGTCAATGGCATTCTCCATCAACTCGGCCTGTCAGAACCCGTTTATGCTGAAACACCACATGAGCGACTGGATATTCACCTGAACGGAATCATTAGCGAGCGGTTGGTTGTGGAGATCGGAAGGCCCGGGAAGAATAGCCTTGACCGATTCGATATCCGCCAGGAAGTATGGTATGCAGACATCCGATGGAGCGAATGCCTCCGGCTCACGAATGAAATCAAACTGGCGTACCACGAACTCCCTCGCTTCCCGACGGTGAGTAGAGACCTGGCATTTGTCGTACATAAAACCCTAAGCTTTGCGCAGGTACAACAAGCCACCGCATCGTTGAAACTCGGCAGGCTGCGCGGTTATCGTCTGTTCGATGTATTCGAGAGTGAAAAGCTGGGGCCGGAACAGAAGTCCATGGCCATGAGCTTTAACTTTCTTGATGACGAAAAAACCCTGACGGATGAAGAAGTCGATGGCATGATGAAAAGAATCATACTTACATTTGAGAAAGAACTGGGAGCACAAGTCAGACGCTGATGCACATGATACCAACGGTAGAGCATATCGCCAGATTGGCCACAAAGGTCGCCAGGCTTGTAAAGGATTTCAAGTCGCTGGAGAAAGACAATGAGAAACTCAGGCAGGAACTCCAGCGGAAATCAGCCGAGGAGGAAATGCTGCGGGACCGTTGTCGGGTCATGGAACAACAACTCAATCTGCTCATGGCCACGAGCGGACAAAGCAGTGATATATCCAGGCGAGATCTGGAGAAACAATTGAACCATTACATAAAGGAAATTGACAGGTGCATCTCACTCTTGGGAGAATGATCGTCAGATGCGTTTCACCATCCGTTGGCGGTGTGCCTCCTGTCCGTTCGAATATTCCAGTGTATAGATCCCATATGGAAGATCGTTCAGTCCTTCCCACTGATAGTAACTTGAACCATTGGGTACATCCGCTTCCAGGGAACTACACACGATGCCCAATTCATCTATGAGGACTGCACGAAGGGATCTGGCGGTTTGCTCGGTGAATTCGAACACCATGCTGTCTATGAAGACAGCGGATTTCAATCTTGTGACCATGACTTGACTCTTGTGTTGTTTGGAATGATATGCTGCGATTTTGTCGCATTCTTTTCATGCCAGCTGTATGCGTGGGCTGATCATGGGGATTGGATATCATTGTAAATTACAAAGACTACAGATAACAAACGTAATAAAATCACTTTAATTATGCAGGAATTGATTCCAATTAATATTGTCATCGGAGACCGGAGTTACCGGGTCAGGATTGATGCTGCAGATGAGGAGAAGGTCCGCAAACTGATCAAACTGATCAATGAGCGGGTGTTGGATTTCAAGCACAAGTTCGCCGGCAAGGATATGCAGGATTATATTGCGATGGTGTTGCTGTGGTTTGTCACAGAGCAGCAACATACACCTGAACATCCCGACCTGTCAGATCTTGATTCCAGGCTTGCGACCATTGAGTCAATGTTGGATGAGTGCCACCCTCGCTGAGCGGGGGCGCCCGGGTCCATTTACCTGTCTATCTTTTATGTTTCATGGAGTGCAGAGCGTTTCGTAACTTCGGGGGTTACATGGTGCCACAGGTCAGTCAATGCCTATGGTTTCCGGCATTTGTGAAACAGATAAAACGTAAAAAAACATGGACAACGGATTGATAATATCCATCATAACAGGATTGGTAGCGCTGGGCGGGGGCATATTTGCCGGCCGCCTGATTTTTGCAAAGGACACATCAAAGAAAGTAGAAGAGGCAGAGTCACAGGCCCGCAAGATCATTGCAGAATCAAAATCCAGTGCGGAGAACCTTAAGAAAGAAAAAATGCTGGAGGCGAAGGAGAAGTTTGTCCAGCTAAAAGCGGAGCATGACAAGGAACTGCTAGAAAAGAACCGAAAGATCTCCGATAGTGAGAACCGCATCAAGCAGAAAGAACTCACCATCAACCAGAAAATTGAAGGCCTCGAGAAGCAGACCAAGGAAACAGATACCATAAAGGAACACCTCAACCGTCAGATCGAGATCATCAATCAGAAACGCACGGAACTCGAAAAGCATCAGGAGGAACATATCCGCCGTCTGGAAAAAATTGCAGGCCTCACAGCGGAGGAAGCGAAATTCCAGCTCCTGGAAAGCCTCAAACAGGAAGTCCAGTCTAAAGCACTTTCCCTCCAGCAAGAGATCATAGAAGATGCCAAACAAAGAGCGAACAAGGAAGCTCGCAAGATCATCATCCAGTCGATTCAGCGGACGGCTGCTGAACAGACCATTGAGAATACTGTTACGGTCTTCAACCTTGAAAGCGATGAGATAAAGGGACAGATCATCGGCCGTGAAGGACGGAACATACGCGCCATTGAAGCGGCTACCGGTGTGGATCTGGTGGTGGATGATACGCCGGAGGCCATCGTTCTTTCATCGTT
>JBIKIB010000502.1:0-2513 GCA_044361845.1 Chitinophagaceae bacterium
CTTTCCGGGATCCACGATGTCGTAGCCATTGAGTCCGCCGAAAATGAGCTTACCATTGCTCATCTTCAAGGCGGATTTGTAATTGAACTCGATGTTCAATAGCCGGTTTGCTTTTCCGAGGCGGTTGAAACTGCCCGTTGCCGGATCATAGCCCACAATCCCGGAATATGTGCCCATCCACATCCTCCCCATATCATCTTCCAATATGCTCACGACTTTTGGGTTGATGAATATGCTTTGAGGCAGGCTGCCTATGACCTTCATGCTATCCAAAGAGATCAGGTCGACTCCATTTTCATGGCCGGCCCAGAGCTCACGGTCTTTTCGAAGAAATAGTGAACCTATATTCCTGCCTGTCAATTCACCGGTTTTCTTGTCGAAGCCTGTCATGGTGGTAAATTCTTTATTGAAGCAGATCACCCCACTCTCCGTACCGAGCCAGATCCGGCTGTGGATAGAATCGAAGAGGATGCACCTCACATGACCGGTCTGCACGGGAAGCGGTATTTGCCTGGCCGTCTGAAACTGAGGGTTGTATTCGATCAGCAGATCTTTGCCTCCTACCAGTATCACCTTTCGGCTCCTGTCATAATTGACCGAGATGTATTGGTCTTTTGCGTGCAGAGGAGGGAAGTCGATGGTTTCAATCCTGCTGCTGCCTTTTTTGAACCGGATCAATCCCATCCCTTCCGTGGCGACATAATATGCTTCGTCGACCCGCACCACATCATACATGGAGAATTTCCGGTCCGTCAGTTTTTCAGGCAATCCCTTGCCTTTGTAGGTATACGTGTACGGATTTCCGAAAAGGTATAACGTATGGTCTTCGTCTTCCAGGATTTTCCTCCTGATGCGGATGAAATTCAATTCGTTGTCGATGTTGTCATTGAGCGTGCTCGTCGCATCTGTGCCGATGCGCAAATGCACGAGTCCCTGGTTTGTACCGACGAGGAGGTTCGAGCTGTCCTGCACCCAAATGTTCTTCAGCTCGAAATTGATGAGCGCGGGCAGTTGAATCGAAATCGTATCCCGACCCCTTATGGCAACGAGTTTCTTGTTGTTCTGGATCAGGAATGCCAGATGGGTGGAGATCCTGGAAATGTAAGTTGTCTTGTCAGCATCTGATGTATTTGGCAACTGGACATCAACCGATTCGAAATCCCGGTCGAGCAGATTCAATTTCCCATTGGTGGCGAAATACAAACGGTCATTCCAAGCGCTGAAACTTTCAAAGTATCCTTCCGGTAAAACAGAGAGTTTTCTTTTAGGGGTCAGATCGGTCGTATCTATCACGAACAATCCATTGGCCGGAAGGCTGGCCAGCAATATCCCTCTGTGCAGTTGCAATAATCCCTCTTTTTCGGAATAGTATTTCTTTTTTTTGGTGATCCTGCCGGACTGATATTTCAGCATGATCCCGTTCCTGAGCAGGATGACCTGTGTTTCCCGGGATATGATTGCGATATCCGACACGGATTGACCCGAGATCTTCCTGCAGTGAAAATCAGAAAGGTTCATGACGACGCATCCTGAATCCCTGTAAATGATGTAAAGGGAATTTCCATCCAGCTTGAGTTTTGAGATCTCGGCATCCTTGAAATGCGATATGTAAGGGGACACATCGATGAAATTCCGGCCATCAAAGCGAACCAATCCTTTTTCTGTAGCGAGCCAGAAATATCCTGATGAATCTCTTCTTATATCGTTGATGGAAGATCGATTGAGGCCGTTGGTTTCATTGTACAAGGTGTATCTGACTTCCTGCGATTGCAAGTCTAGAATCCCAACCCCGAGGAACAGGCAACAAAAAAAAGCTGTATGTGCGTGTCTGTACAAGAAATCAGTGTTCGATCATATGAATGAAAGTACACAATTAAATACCCGTTAATGGGTTTCTTAAAAACATGAAAATGCCAAAACCTAGCTCATCGAACCCTTTTTATTACCTCTGATGCTCAACGCCTCAGCGAGAGCGTCATGCCATAGGTACGGGGACTTCCCAAGTGAACCGCACCGAAATCGTAGGCATAAGAAATATATCGGGTTCCACCGAGATTGCGACCCCAAAGGAAGATGTCAAACCGATTTCGGGAGATCCCTATCCTGGCATTCAATAGTGCGTAAGCACCCTGTGGAATGGTATTGGCCAGGTCGAAATATTGCTGACCCAAGGCCAGCCATTCTCCACGGACGACTAACCGCGTTTGTTTCTGTTTGCCTAGCGGGATCCCATATTGTGCGACAAGCATGGAGGTATAGGATGGGGTGAAGATCTGACGGTTACCTTCGAGATCCGTTTCCTGCCCGTTCTGTGAAAGTTTCAGTTTTGTGTAGCGAGCATGTGTCGTCCCGGCATTCCAGGTCAGCTCGAAGTTTCGGAATGGTTTCGCATCAGCCTCTATCTCCAATCCTCTGGTCACCATTGTTCCGGCATTTTGCGTGATGGTGATGGCATCCGGCATGATCAGGGTGGGTACCTGTACACGACGGATATGGCTGATGAAGGCCGTTAT
>JBIKIB010000132.1:0-8592 GCA_044361845.1 Chitinophagaceae bacterium
TCCAGACAGCGGATATCGACCGCACGGTCAGGCTGGCAGTCTCGGGAATCCCACTGGCACGCTACAGCGATGAGGATGGTGAAGACTACGCGATCATCCTCACCACACCCCGCGACAGGCATGCCACCCTGCAGACACTCGATAACATCTTTGTCAACAATGCCCTGGGTACCCCCGTACCACTATCACAAGTCGCTGCCCTTGAATTCGAAACATCACCATCGGTCATCAAACACTATGAAAGGAAAAGATTCACCGTGGTGACGGCTTTCACGCAGAAAGGATACATGACGCAGGATATCAACAAAGCTTTCGCAGAAAAAATAAAGGATATCCGGAAGCCTTACGGGTACGCGTTCCAGATAGCCGGTGAGGCGGAGAAGGAAAAAGAAGCCTTCGGCGGCGGGTTCATGACGGTGGTGATCGCCACCATCTTCCTCTTCATCATGGTGCTGGTACTGGAATTCCGCACCTTTAAGAGTACACTGATCGTATTGTCCGTGATCCCACTGGGCATCATCGGTGGCGTCATCATGCTCTGGCTCACAGGAAACCCCATGTCGTTCGTGGCCATCATCGGCTTCATCGGTCTCGCCGGGGTGGAGGTGAAGAATTCCATCTTGCTGGTCGACTTCACCAACCAGTTGCGCGAGAAAGGCATGGGTATTGACCAGGCCATCCGGGAGGCCGGTGAGCTTCGGTTCCTCCCGATCGTCCTCACAAGCCTTACGGCCATCGGTGGACTGATACCCATCGCACTCAACAGCAATCCGCTGGTGTCGCCACTCGCCATCGTACTCATCGGAGGATTGATCTCCTCGACCATACTGTCAAGGATCATCACTCCGGTTGTCTACAAACTCATTCCACCCTCAGTGGAGACAGCTTCGAAGGATGATGGAAGCCATGCATGAACCGGATCCACAACGCAATGCTCGATCTATCATACAGGCATTGGTATGCTCTTCCTGAAAACCCTTCAGTCGTCATGGTGATGTGTCATGCAGATCTGAAAAATAAATATGAGCAGGCCGGCTTTGTCGCATGTCAATAAAGACATTCGTCATCTTCTTCGCACACTTGCGATAACACAATTGTATGTGACCGGTTGTCAATTGCCATCATAAAGGATCACAGACTCATATTCATTCCACACCCGCAGGCAGGTTGTTTTGCAGACCGAACAATTCGAGCGGAGCATGGATGACTGTGTTCTTGGTGCCATGGTATATCTCACCGAGAAAATCATGGATGCGGCAGGATACATCCTCAAAACCCCAGGCAGTGTTGAACCGGATTGCATCGCATTACAATAATATATGTAGTTCACGGATGATATCGGAGATTTCCTTAAGGACATTTCCTTAAGGACATTTCATGAGATTTGAAATCAATTAAATTCTTCCTAGTTGATTTTATCAGTCGATGTGTTCCACAGATGTGATAACCTGTGCATCGGTCCCCCTTTTGAATCGGCATGATCTGGAGGAGACGGCGTCCGAGAAGGGTGGATGGTGGCAATTGGTGTTTACCATGTCTCAAGCACGACAGTATTGGTGAACATTACGGTAACACTATCATAACAATCCATACATAATTCCTTAACATACCACAAATACCTTCGTCTGCTCAATAAAAAACGATGAATAGACAACTCCTTCTTTTGGCACTGGCATCCCTGATCACATGGACAGGCTTCGCCCAGACAGGCAACCTGCGCGTCAAAGTGAAAGACGCAGACAATCTGAATCTTCCCGGTGCGTCTGTGACACTATCACCGGGCCGTTTCGCCGGCATCACCAACCAGGAAGGCGAGCTGCTGATCACCGGAATCCCGGTAATGGAATATGTGTGCAACATCTCATATGTCGGATACGAGAAAAAGAAAATAAATATACATATAAAGGCAGGCCTGAACATGCTGACGCAAGTGATAACCGTCACCGCTCAGTCTGACAAGGAGGTTGTCGTATTCGGCGATCGACTGAAGGGTCAGTCCAAAGCCCTCAGCCAACAGAAGAACAGTGGTAATATTACCAATGTCATAAGCGCCGACCAGATGGGACGATTCCCTGATGCCAACATCGGAGATGCCATCAAACGTGTGCCGGGTATCACCATGCAGAACGATCAGGGTGAAGCCCGCAACATCATCATCCGTGGAATGGGCCCTGAATTCAACTCCGTCACCTTGAACGGGGAAAGAATACCTTCTGCAGAAGGGGATAACCGCCGTGTTCAGATGGATCTGATACCCACAGACATGGTCCAGACGGTGCAAGTCAACAAAACCCTCACGGCAGATATGGATGCAGACGCCATAGGTGGTTCGGTCAATCTGATCACTCGACCGGCACCGAATGGACTTCGTTTGTCCGGTACCGTTGCCGGGGGATTCAATCCAGTACGCGATGGCTTCATTGGTACAGCGAATTTCGTTGCGGGTGACAGGATCGCTAACCGAAAAATCGGTTATGTGGTCAGCGGCTCCTTCAACAGAAATGTATTCGGATCCGACAACGTAGAATCGGCTTGGGCAAAGGATGTCAATGGAAAACCATTCATCAGCGATCACGACATACGTGTATACGATCTGATCCGCATACGCCGCAGCATCGCCACCACGCTCGATTTCAAGATAAACCCCTTGCATACCATTACCCTCACAGGTTCATACAACTGGAGAGACGATAAGGAAAACCGTTTTCGCCTGAGACACCGCTATCGCGGCAATGTCACCAACCCGGCCCCGGCAGATATGATCTATGATCAATCCGGAAATATCACAGGTTATCGGAACGGTGAAGTGCTGCGACAGACAAAGGGTGGTCTCGATAATGATAGAAACCAATCCCGTCGCCTCGAAGATCAACGCGTCAGGTCCATTGCCATCAACGGAGACCATCTATTTGGAAAATTGAAGACAGACTGGAGTTTGCAGTGGGCTAAAGCTTCCGAACTGCGACCCAATGAGCGATATATCTCCATGGGGCGTCGCAGCATTCAGGTCAATCAAGACATCTCCGATCCTCAAAAGCCACTCACCAGCGACATCACAGCACTTTCGGCTTATACAAGGCTGAACGAACTATCTGAGCAATACCAGGATCAATATGAACGTGATCTGAACGGAAAACTGAACTTCGAACTTCCGGTATCCATTGTGCGCAACCAACAAGGCGCCTTACGTTTCGGAGTCCGACTTCGTGCCAAGCAAAAAGTGCGAGACAATAATTTCTTTTCCTACGCTCCCTTGACATCATTGGGAAACATCAGTCTGCTGCCGCTCGTGGATAAGACCAACCCCGACTTCCTTGCGGGTGGACAGTTCGTAGCAGGACAATTCGTCGATCCATCCTACCTCGGTGGACTATCTTTCAAAAACGCTTCGCTCTTCAAGGAAACAGACGACCCCACGGAATATCTTGCCGGTAACTATGAAGCCAGAGAAATGATCACAGCGGGTTTTGCTGAACTGAAACAACAGTTCAACGACCGATTCAGTGCCCGAATAGGCATCAGATTGGAAAACACTTCCATCAACTACACCGGGAATATTGTGGAAGATGAGGATACATTCAAGGGTACAGCCGAATTGAAAAATACATATCTCGATGTCCTTCCCTCCGTGAATCTTCGCTACGAAGCTACAGATGACCTCATCATAAAGGCCGCGTGGACGAGTGGTATTGCCCGTCCCAAATACTACGACCTTGTGCCATACTTCAACATCAATCCGAACGATCTGGAACTGAGCGCCGGAAATCCCTCACTGTCCCCGGTTCGTTCATCGAACCTCGACCTCATGTTCGAACGATACTTCAAGACGGTGGGAATACTCTCCGGCGGCGTGTTCTATAAAAAAATCGACCGCTATTTTTACACATACATCGACAATAATTACACCCGCGAAGATTTCGCACAGGACTTCCCTACGGTGAACAATCCTGTAAAGGTCGGGGAGAACTGGGCTTTCGCACAGCGCCGTAACGGGAAATCTGCGGACGTACTGGGCTTCGAGGCTGCCATTCAGCGTCAGTTGGATTTCCTGCCAGGCTTTTGGAAAGGATTCGGCATCTACCTCAATTACACCTACACATACTCGAAAGCTCAAGGCATCTACGACCCTTCCGGGAATCTGGTACGCGAGAATGTAAAACTCCCGGGCGCAGCCCCAAGCATCTTCAACGCATCACTGTCATATGAGAACAGCAAATTCGTAGCGCGTATTTCCGCCAACTACACTTCCGCCTATGTCGATGACAGCGATGATGGAGGTTATAACGCTGATGCTTACTTTGACCGTTACTACGACAAACAGTTCTTCCTGGATATGAACGTATCCTATGCATTCTCGAAGAAGCTTAGGTTTTTCGGTGAAGCCAATAACCTTACGAACCAACCCCTTAGATACTATCAAGGCATTTCGTCGAGGACGGCGCAACTGGAATATTACGGTCCCCGTTTCAATGCAGGCCTGAAGTTCGATCTGAGCAAATGATATAATATTTTAGAAAAGTCTCCGGAGGTGTGACCTTCGGAGACTTTTCGTAATTCCAAAGCCATGATCAGACCCCTTTCGATATCTGCAGGTTTCCTCTTTTTGATGTTGTACTTGTTTGCTGGATGTCATACAGCGAACAAATCCCCGGATGCCGTTCTGCCCACTATTATAACCGAGAAAGTGCACAAGGATAGTGACGATCCTGCGATCTGGATCGATCAGCACGACAAAGCCCGGTCACTCATCATCGGAACGGATAAAGATCCTGATAACGGTGGGCTTTATGTCTTCGGTCTGGATGGCAAGATCGATCGAAAGCGTTCCGTCACAGGACTGAAACGAATGAACAACGTCGATATCGGTTACGCATTGCCGTGGGGGGATTCGTCAATTGATATTGCAGTGGCTACAGAGCGCGTTCGCCATTGCATCAGGGTTTTCCGGATGCCAGACATGGAGGCGATCGACGATGGCGGCATAGAAGTTTTTGCAGGCGAAAACCAGCGTGATCCCATGGGCATCGCCCTCTATAAACGCCCAGCCGATGGCGCTGTCTTCGTCATTGTCGGACGAAAATCAGGCCCTTCCATAGGTTACCTCGAACAGTACAGGCTGGCATATGATGGCAAGAATGCCGTATCGGCCACACTCGTAAGGCGATTCGGAAGGTTTTCTGGTAAAAAAGAGATTGAATCCATCGCAGTGGACCAGGCATTGGGATATGTCTATTACTCCGATGAACAATACGGTATTAGAAAATACCACGCAGATCCCGACAAGGGTGATGCGGAACTGACCGTATTCGGACAAGCAGATTTCATGGAAGACAACGAGGGGATATCCATTTACGATCTGGACGACAGCACGGGCTATATCCTCGTATCAGACCAATCGGCGAATCGGTTTCTGGTCTATCCCCGAGAAGGAAACCCTAAAGCTCCGCATGTGCATCGCCTTATCGCCTCCATCCCGGTCAGTACGGATCAGAGCGATGGGAGCGATGTGACTTCTGTAAGCCTGCCCGGCTTCGAAGGGGGACTTTTTGTGGCGATGAGCGCTGACCGCACCTTTCATGTTTATCGTTGGAGCG
This sequence comes from Chitinophagaceae bacterium, assembly GCA_044361845.1. GTDB lineage: Bacteria > Bacteroidota > Bacteroidia > Chitinophagales > Chitinophagaceae > Pollutibacter. The sequence continues at coordinate 5,595 of JBIKIB010000132.1, forward strand.
ACCTGGCAAGAAAGGCTGGACTGAAGGTTAGAAATCCATGACACAGATGCGTGGTCTCGTATTGGCTTGATCGATCTATAATGATTCGATCACATTACGACATTCCAACAAGAAGTGGGTTTCCCGTTAACCTAAAATGAAGATGAGATCTAGGTTGTATTTCCGAAACCAGATGGCAGGGGAGGAGTGTCATCACTCCAGCCAATATGTTTCATCCTTTCCACCTTCAAGAACGCCCCCCTCGACAGAGTACCCCAAAATACCCGTGATCGATGAAGGAAAGACGTTGTGTGCATAACGTACCGCATGGCTGCAGTCATTCAAGTCGATGCCGTCATTGCGCGCACCGTCATCCATGATGGAACGCAGCATCCGCTGGCTGAATCCGGGAACCGCCACGACCCTGAACAATAAAAACGTAAGGATGATCTGCTCAATCTTTATGAGGAATGCGGTTTATCATTCGTGGAAGAGGACCGGGAGTGGACGATTCAGATACTCACAGTGATGGTTAAACGTATATTTGAATCTTCATTTCATACACTACAGGGGCAGATGGTTCTTTCACATTGCGTTTTGGTCTTGAACGGCCCGATCCTGTTGCATTCTTTAAGGAGACCTGGCCCGATCCTGTAATAGCAATGCCAGTGACCGAGATCTCCCTTGACGGGAATGCAGAAAGGTCTGTTCTCTGACAGCTTCTCAAGGTTATGAGGTTCCGCTATGGCATTTTCCGGGTCTGGAAGATCCTTCACTCCATGCAGGGATATGGCATCCGTTAGGTCAGGATTTTTATCAGGTTGCTTATGAGGCAACTTTATGGCCTTATCCCCGGAAGGTTTTGACGTATTTTTTTTCACCCGCCCGGGACTTGTTTTTTTACGATGTGCCATGGGTTTATTGTTGGGGTAAATGATCTTTCTCAAAAAAGATCAGTGCATCCGGGTCGCCAAAGATCTGAGCGATGTCAAATGCCAGTGGCTTGTCGGCACTGATATTGTTTCCGGAGGTTTTGAAGATCCTTGTGATCCTGAAGGGCTGCATGTTCATGAATGTGAGCTCCCTGTCCAGCTCGAAGACCACTTCGATCTTTGCCTCCCCGGAAAATGTATATTTATTTTCCTTTTTCTTGTATATCCATCGGTCAGATCCTTTTTTGGAGAATGAGTCCTGCATGAATTTTAGATTGCTGGCAGTTTTGAAATGAAGGATGTTCGTGAAATTGAGTCTGTCGATCCCTGCATTGCCGACGTAGGCCGGGCCCAGTCCGACGAATGCGCCATCCGCATTGGTTATCGAGGGGAAAAACAACACATTTTGCATTCCTTCTCCATCCGTTATGATCAAGTATAGGGTGTAGGTGTTCCGAATGTTTGCGGGATCCCTATAATTCTTCCGGTTACCGTATTTGTTGATAGCGGTCTCCTCTACGACGCCGTTCCGAAGGATATTTCCATTCCGGATCACGGATTTGTACACCCGGATACTGGTGAAGTCGAGGTTGATGGGGGCATGATCATCTCTCTCCTGTACGGATCGGATTCGTTCTTTCACAAAGTCTGTATCGATATCCTTTTCGCTGAAATTGATATGACTCAGTGTGCAGCTGTTCAATGCTGAGAGTAGGAGGATCGTGTACATCATCTGTTTCATCATAACCTCCTGTTATTTGTGTATGTCCCACCGAAGAAAAATCTCGTCTTGTCGGTGTTCGGATGGAAAGAATAATTTCCCTTCAGATGAATGATGTCCTGCACTCCCCAGAACCTTCCGGATTTGCTGTCATACATCGAACCAATGAAACCAAGATCAACACTGGCGTGTCGGTCAAAGCCGATCTTTAACTGGTAGAATGATGTATTGAAATTGTTGGGTATGTCGGTCTTCTTGCGCCCTCCATAATCCTCATACAATGGAACATTTATCCCGATGATGTTGGCGAGTTCATAGAGCAACGGCTGGTATCCAGTGAACTGATCGAAACCCAGTTCAATGCGGTTGAAACCATCCCTGTGATGGATGAACATGGTGCCGCCGCCTGTCCAATAGCGATCGAATCCATCGGCCAGCATCATGGACCCGAAAGGTACTCCGTCGTTGTTGTAGTTAAAGGAGACATCTCCGACCGAAAGGTTGGCAGATCCGAGTATCTGGTTCCTGTGATGATTGTTCAACAGGAAATTAGTCGAAAGGAAGACGGCATTCCTGTTGCCGATCACCAGGTTGTAATAATCTCCTGAATGCGTGGTCCTCGTCAGCTTTGGACTTGTATGCGCACCGCCCCAACCGTATCCGATCGACAGGGTATTGGTGAAGTCGATCTGTATATCTCCCACCAAAGGATTCAGGTTCGCACCAACGGTCTTGGTGTACAAGCTGACGGTCGGACCATAATGCAGCATGACACCATTGCGGGCAGTTCCCGTGATGCTCAAAGCGCCAAAGACCCTTAGCCCCGGAAAGCGCTGCGCCCGGGAGTAATTTAGAAAAACATTACAGCCGAAATTTCCGTAGACCTCACCATTCCATGATTGCTGTCCCGATACAAAAGACACCTGGCTGACACACAAAAACAATACCAGCAAACTCCTTTTCATTCGGTCAGTCATGGATCGGGTGATTTGAATTTACTGATGATTCTAACCTTCTCAATCCGGTGACAAATACTATTTTTCGGAATGCACATCCCCGGTCAGTCTGGTCGTATGATACGCTGAGATAAATTTAATCAATCTTTTACATCCATAAAAAATAGAAACACACGCAGATTTCCCCACTATTGTGCATGATTTTTCATTTTTTTCTGAAAAATGAAGCTTTCCTTATCAGTTTTCATTTCCCCGGTACATGTTGATGGCAGCAGTCTATATTTACTTTCCCCAAAGGAATTACTACCTTTGCGTCAGGTATCAAAACAACTTGCATGAGCCCGACAAAGCCACAATATGAACAGGATGAAGGGGTGGATGTTGCCGAAGAAGTAGGTAACACGTATGCC
>JBIKIB010000503.1:0-2511 GCA_044361845.1 Chitinophagaceae bacterium
CGTCCCTTTGCTGCCAGTACGCCATGGTCACGACCCGGCCTTCAGGACTCCTGAGGAGTCGTCCGTATATGGCGTTAACGGCGTTGAATGCCACATCGGTAACACCGACAGTGAAGGTCTCCGGAGGCGGCGGAGCAGCTGTAATGTCAGCGGAGACCGGCGTTTCGGCAGCATCCGCAGGTTTAGCAGCGGGAGCTGCTTTCGGGGGTGGGGATGCGGCGACCACCACCGTGTAACCGTTACCCTCAAGGATATATCTCAGGAAATCGACCCTTGAAGGCTTCACATTCCTCTCCACGACAGCGCAGCGCCTGCCTTCAAGTTCTTCAAAAGGATGGTTATGATTGATGGCCATGATTACTTGCGTTGATGATTGTCTATTGATGGTCAGTTGAAGCTGCTGATATGATCGTAGATCCAGCTGAAAAATCCGGTCAGCACGATGCCTGCGGAGCAGATGATCAGTCCGAACTTCACGGAAGGCTGAATGACCGCCGCTGCAGCGGGATTTTCGGAAGGATCCATGAACATCACCCGTACCACTTTCAGGTAGTAGTAAAGGGATATGATCATATTCAGTGCGGCGATGATGATGAACCATTGGTTACCCCGGGCGGCACCGGCTCCGAGTAAGAACATCTTACCAAAGAATCCAGCGGCGGGGGGTATGCCTGCAAGCGAAAATAGCGCCACTGCCATCACCCAGGCAAGAAAGGGATTCGAGCGCACAAGGCCTTTGTACCCGTCGAGGTCCTCCCGGCCCATGTCTGACAGCACGGCCGCCACACCGAATGCCGCGAGGTTTGAAAAGACATACACCAGCACGAAATAGGTCACCGCCGTGATCCCGGAAGGGCTGTTCCCGCTGATACCGACAAGGATGAAACCCACCTGTGCAATGGATGAAAAGGCAAGGAATCTCTTGATATTCTGTTGGCGGATCGCAAAGAGGTTTCCAATGATCATGGTCGCAATGGCCAGTGCCACCAGCAATCCATACCATATCTGTTCCATAGGAAGGAAAACCTTTCCCAGCACGTTCATGAAGACGAAGGCCACAGCACCTTTTGAGATCACCGACAAGTATGCCGTAACAGGTATCGGTGAACCCTCATACACATCCGCCGTCCACAGATGAAAGGGCACAATGGAAAGCTTGAAGGCGAATGCGCTGAAAATAAATACAAATGCCATCAACTGCAGGCCACTGTTGTCGAGGGAAGAGGATATCCTCGCAAAATCAATGCTGCCGGTCGCACCATAGAGCATGGATATCCCGAACAACAGGAAACCCGAGGAAAAAGCGGATGAAAGGATCATCTTCATGGCAGCTTCGGAAGACCGCTTCCTTTCCAGGTCGAAATTGGCGATCGCGGCAAGCGGGATGGTGGCCAATTCCAAAGCCAGGTAGAACATCAGCATATTCCCGCTGGAGATCATGAAATGCATGCCCAATAGGGATGAAAGCATCAGCACGATGAACTCCGTGAGGTGTTCCGTCTTTTTCAGCCAATCGGCGAACAGCAGCGTGATGAGCCAGGCAGCAAGTGACAGGATCGCTTTCTGGAATCCTAAAAGTCCGCCCGACAGCAGCATCCCTCCGAAAAATATTCCTTCTCCGTTACCGATCAATGCGATGGGTACGCTGAGCAGCAACAGGATCTGCACGAGTGATAGCAGGGTCGTGTTGGCCATGCCTTTGCCCAGTTTGATCAGCAGCAGGATGAAGATGATCACCGTGACCACCAACTCCGACTTCATCGCTAAAAGAATTTCTTTCATCTTGATATTTTTTTCGGTGTCCGGACATCTCAGCCTGAGCACCTATGCGAAACACGTTCTGCCTATCCGCCAGGGGCTGTCTTATGGCAGCTCCCCGATCTTTTTCACGATAAGGTCTGTTCCCGGTGCCACCAGTTCGTTCAGCCAGAAAGGTGCGAGGCCCATGGCGAGGATGCCTGCGATGAGCACAAAAGCGGCCATTTTCTCATGCCATTCGGCATCCTTCAGTTCCCCGAAGGATGATGCATCCAGGGGACCCATTGCCGTCCGCCCGATCGCACGCAACACATACACCGCAGTCACGACGATGGACATACAGGCGATGATGGTCGCCACCCTGTAAAAGGCAGATTCTCTTTCCCAGCCCCCTACAAACACCGTCATCTCCGCCACAAAACCGCTGAAGCCCGGCAGTCCCAGTGAGCTGAGACCGGCAATGAACATGGCCGTGGTGATGAAAGGCATCACTTTCATGAGCCCGCCCATCTCTGCCACCAGCCTTGTGTGTGTCCGTTCATAGATCATGCCGATGACGGCGAAGAACAGGGCGGTCATGAGCCCGTGGGATACCATCTGGAATACCGCACCCGTGATGGCTGTTTTTGTGAGCATACCGATGCCCAGCAGCACGAAGCCACAATGGCTGACGGAGGAATATGCGTTGATGTACTTCAGGTCCTTCTGCATCATGGTGGCAAAGGCCCCATAGATGATGGCAATAGCTGCAAG
>JBIKIB010000505.1:0-2507 GCA_044361845.1 Chitinophagaceae bacterium
TATTTTTCAGAAGGGAAAATATGTAATTTTCCATAGCTGACCATGATTTAAAAAGTACACGAAGATGTCTTTACGGCTGAATTGAAATCATGTATCCTTATTGTAAGGATCCAATCATATCTGATCGCATGCATCAATGACACCGATGTGAAAAAAATATACACTGATAAAAGATACCCATGACCATGATTCACACCATACATGACCACCATCATGATTTCTGAGGCGGAATGAATGTAACCTTGCAAAGGTCAAAATATCATCACATGCATCTGTTAAAATCGAAACTGATGGCAGCCATCGCTGTCACCATCCCATTCTCCGGCATCGCACACCCGGGGCATGGGGAGACGGAGGGTTTCACCATCATCCATTATTTCTCAGAGCCTGTACACGCCACGCTGACCGCAGTGCTGCTGGCTGGAGTGATTTTCGCCGCATACAAACTGTCGGTAAAACGCTCCTCTAAAAAGGCCTGACCATGCATGAGCTGTCCATCGTCATGGGCATCATCGATATCGTCGACCGTGAAGTCGCATATGCCGGTGGAGGAAAAGTGGAAGGTGTTGAAATCGACATCGGTCGCTTGAGTACGGTGCATATGGAAGCTTTTGATTTCGCCTGGCAACAGGCTGTCCGGAATACCATCCTCCGGGATGCGGGGTTGACAGTGAACCATATCGATGGAAGCGCGCAATGCATCGACTGCGGTGCGGATTTCCCGGTGGATGAAGTGTACGACCCCTGCCCGGTATGCAAAGGACATTTTATCCGGATCACAGGAGGAAAAGAACTGAGGGTCAGATCGCTCACCATAACCTGACATCGGAATACCATGACCGGCCGAACTGACCGGAGTGGTCTGTAAGGACAATAAGGGATGAACATCGTCCCAGATGCCACGACAACCATTCATGACGATCCATCACAAATAAAATAAATCCATATCAACTTATGTGCGCAACCTGCGGATGCTCCACCGATACTCACGCCCCGTCACAGGACCACCAACACGACCATACACACAAGACGATCGTGCAGGTGGAACAGGACATCCTCCAACAGAACAACCTGCTGGCCGAACGGAACCGGGGCTTCTTCGAAGGCAGGAACATCCTCGCGCTGAACCTGGTGAGCTCCCCCGGATCGGGAAAGACAAGCCTGCTGGAACGAACACTCACAGACCTGAAAGCGGCGATCGATTTTGCCGTGATCGAAGGTGACCAGCGTACTTCGAGGGATGCCGACCGCATCCATGCAACAGGTACAAAAGTGACACAGATCAACACTGGCAAGGGATGCCACCTCGATGCACACATGGTGATGCACGCCCTCCAGGGCATGAAACCACATACCAACAGTGTGCTGTTCATAGAAAACGTGGGCAACCTGGTATGCCCCGCCATGTTCGACCTCGGCGAACAGGAAAGGGTCGTGATCATGAGCGTGACAGAAGGAGATGACAAACCGATCAAGTATCCTGACATGTTCCATAGCTCCACGCTCTGCATCATCAACAAAACCGACCTACTCCCCTACGTGACCTTCGACATCGAAAAAGCCAGGGCATTCATACAACAGGTGAAACACGACCTGCCGGTCATTGAAGTCAGTTGCACATCCGGTGAAGGTCTCAGTCAATGGTACGAATGGCTGAAGTCTAAAGTACCCGCAACACAGGAAGCATAGCCGAAAAAAAGTGAACACGAATGCAGACTTACCACATCCATATCAGCGGGCGTGTACAGGGTGTGGGGTTCAGACCACTCGTCTGCAGACTGGCGAATGCATTGAACATACAGGGCACCATCGCCAATGGTATGGATGGCGTGCACATCCGGATCAATGCATCACCGGAACAGGCAAAGAGGATGATGGACGGGATCCTTCACTCGCCACCAAAGAACAGCATCATCACCACACATGAAATGACCCGATGCAAGCACCGGGAATTCAAGCATTTCAGGATCGTTGCATCCGACAAGGGCAGGTCATCCGATATGCTCATCACCCCCGACCTGGCGCTCTGCGGTGATTGCCGAACAGCACTAACGGAAACAAATAACCGAAGAAAAGGATACGCGTTCACCACCTGCCTGTCATGCGGACCGAGGTACTCGATCATGAAGCGTCTTCCGTACGACAGGGAGAACACGACGATGTCTGGACAAAGGATCTGTTCCTCCTGCGCACATGAATATGAAGATGTCAGAAACCGGCGACACCATAGCCAGACGAACAGCTGTCCGGATTGTGCCATCCTCATGCACTGGCATGTCATGGGCCAGGGGATCGTGCGCATGGGGCAGGAAGAAGTGATCAAAGCCGTATCAGCCTTCGTCAGAGAAGGCCGGATCGTGGCCCTGAAAGGCATCGGAGGATATCTCCTGATCTGCGATGCGACTTCGGAGGATAGCGTCATGGAATTGCGGAAACGAAAACATCGCCCTTTCAAACCCTTTGCCGTCATGTATCCCGATGCAAAGGCAGCCGCAAGGGATGTCAGG
>JBIKIB010000504.1:0-2507 GCA_044361845.1 Chitinophagaceae bacterium
TCGCGTGCATGCTTTTCCATGATGATGAACTGCCGCGCGATATCATTGAAGGCGCTGTCTTCATGGAAAATATCCGCATACTCTGCATAAAAAGGGGCACCCATGTACAGGCCATCAAGCCACATCTGTCGAGGATAGACGCGCTTATGCCAGAATCCGCCGTCACCCGTCCGCGGGTGTGTCCTCAACTGTTCCCGCAGCCGATCTGCCGCTAGCCGGTACTTCCGCTCGCCCGTCACACGATATAAAAGCATCACCAACTTGCCGTTGTTGACATGATCGATATTATACTCCTTCGGGTCATACCCCCTTATGCTCCCGTCGGGCATGACGAAATAGTCGATCTTGGCACGGATGGCATTGAGGTACCTGATATCATCCGTACGACGCCAGATGCCCTCATATCCTTTCAGAATGACACCCATCTCGTAGGACCATTTATTCGGACCACCAATGGGCATCGAATCCTTCCACCTGTCCATGGCGGTGGCAGCAAGCATTTCACTCCAGGATGACTGAGAAAAACCAAAAGGAGATGCAGCCATGAACAACCATACAATGAATATCTTCATTATTGTCAGTCGGATTTGGTCAAAGTATATATACCATAAGCCCCTTGGCACCATGCGCACCGATGACAAGGGATTGCTCAATGTCCGCAGTCTTTGAAGGTCCTGCCAGGAACATCCCGAACCCCTCGGCTGCGGTATCGACAAGAGCATAGGCATGATGAAGGGTTGCTACAATATCCTTTCTGTTGATCAACACCACGAGTTGCGTACAGATGAACGGCACAAGCCGGTTACCCAAGCTCGATTCAGGAATCCATATCGCGCCATTCTCCGCCACAGCGATCTTACCCTCAATGTATGCCACATCCAGGGATTCAAGCACCTCTGCCGTCAAACCTGCGATATCCGCATCAACCTGATCGGCCGCAGCGATCCTGTTGATCACGAAGGACCCCTTTGCCCGATGGGTCAAGATCTCTTCTGTCAATAACTGAAGATCGTCGATGATCACGGATGCCCCTCCGATACTATCCAGTGTCGCCCTGAAGGTCGACACTGGATCCTCATAATGAATGACCAACTCCGTATCCGGCACCGGCAAAGGCCTTGCTGCAGGCTTGTTGGCGCCTACCGCCTGGAGTATCCGCTCTCTTGCATTCATTTTTTCCTGTTCTTGATGTACCAGTCCCGGAAACTTTCACCTGGGGCTTCCGGCATCTCCCGCTGCAGATGCCATGCATTCAACCGGTTCTTCACCAGCCAAGGCAGATGGCGAATGACGAAACGCCCCACCCTTCCCGCAAGTCTGTAGATTCGCGGTCGCGAAAGTAAAAACGCTGCAACTTTCAGGCCTGTGCGTTTTGACAAGGCCACATGGCCCTCAGCAGCTAGCACCTGCCTCCATTTCCATAGTTGATCGTGGATATCTATCTTGACAGGACATACATTACTACAGGAACCACAGAGCGTGGAAGCAAAAGGAAGGTCAGCATTGGCCCGCATGTCGATGTTTGGATTCAGGATGGAACCGATGGGGCCCGCCACTGCTGTATGGTAACTGTGGCCTCCACTCCTGCGGTAGACCGGACAGGTATTGAAGCAGGCCCCGCAACGGATGCATTTTAGGGAATCCCGGAAATCCGCACGACCCAATTGCCTGCTTCTTCCATTATCGACGATGATCACATGCATCTCCCTACCTAGAAGCGGCTTCAGGAAATGGCTGTTGTATGTTGTGACCGGCTGACCCGTGGCACTCCTCGCGAGCAGTCGAAGGAATACACCCAGATGTTCCGCCTGGGGAATGATCTTCTCAATGCCCATACAGGCTATATGCACTTTAGCTGCGTGGGCACCCATGTCGGCATTGCCCTCATTGGTGCAGACCACTATGCCGCCGGTCTCTGCAATGGCGAAATTCACCCCGGTGATGGCGAGCTCCGAAGCGATGAACTTACCCCGAAGATGCTGCCTTGCCGCCTCCGTGAGGTACTGCGGATCGTGATTGCCTTTTTCCGTTTGCAGATGCGTATGGAAAGTATCTGACACATCCTGCCGCTTCAGGTGAATGGCGGGCAGTACGATATGACTAGGAGCTTCGTGGCGGAGCTGGACGATGCGTTCACCCAGATCGGTATCCACAATATCCACCCCCGCAGCGTACAAGTACTCGTTAAGGCCGCATTCTTCCGTGAGCATGCTCTTACTCTTCACAATACGGTGGATGCCATGCTCCTTTATGATCCCGTGGATGATGCTGTTATGTGCCGCCGCATCCTCTGCCCAATGGATCCGGATGCCATTGGCGATCGCTTTGCGCTCGAATGCCATCAGATACTCGTCGAGGTTCGAAAGGGTGTGATCCTTGATCTGTGAAGCCCAGTCACGCAACTGCTCCCATTCAGGGAGACCATGGGCCGCCTTGTCTCGCTTCTGCCGGACGAACCAAAGCGTCTCGTCATGCCAATGCGTGCGTGCTTCATCACGGATGAAACG
>JBIKIB010000506.1:0-2503 GCA_044361845.1 Chitinophagaceae bacterium
CTGGAAGCATTTTTGTACCATGTGAGCTTCATCATCATGGAGGATGGGAAAAAGATTCCCATACCGCTGCAATCACATGCAGGTTCCCTCGACCTTTTGTGGGAACTCGGTTTCCGCAGTCCGAAGAAAGAAAAAAAGATCTTCAGGGGGATAGACGCCGTCAGTGACTATTGCCTATCCTTTGAAAAAATGCGCGACGAACTTCCCTATGAGATCGATGGTATGGTGATCAAAGTGAACGACCTCGCCATCCAGGAAAAACTGGGGATGACCACCCACCACCCACGCTGGGCGATCGCGTTTAAATTCAAGGCAAGACAGGGCACCAGCACGCTCCGGCAAGTCGAATTCCAGGTGGGTCGAACCGGAAGCATCACTCCTGTAGCAAAGATAGACCCGGTGCCCATCGGCGGGGTCAGCGTCAGCTCCGTCTCTTTGCATAACGAAGATTTCATCAGGGAAAAGGATATCCGGATCGGTGATCAGGTGCTCGTGGAAAGAGCCGGGGATGTCATTCCTTACATTGTGAAATCGCTCTCCGACCTACGCACCGGAAATGAACAGCCCATCGAATTCCCGACACACTGTCCGGAATGTGGTGACGCACTCTTCCGACCCGTAAATGAAGCCGTTTGGAGATGCCCGAACATGAACTGCAAGGCACAGGTATTGGAACGCATCATTCATTTCGCCAGTAAGGATGCCATGGACATTCGTGGTCTGGGTGAAGCGAATATCCGAAAGTTCCATGAGCTGGGTTGGTTGATGAACATCCCATCCATCTATGAACTACCATATGACCAGATGAGGGGGCTGGATGGTATGGGGGAAAAATCCGTCACGAACCTGCGCGATGCCATTGAAAAATCCAAAACACAACCCCTGCACCGCCTCATCACGGCGTTAGGCATAAGATATGTGGGTGAAACGACAGCCAAAGCACTGGCACAACACACACAACACCTGACTGACCTCCGAACAAAAACACGGGAAGATTTATTGCAGATCGATGACGTAGGTGTAAAAGTTGCTGAAAGTATTTTTGAATTCTTCCGGAATGATGACAATATCCGGATGCTGGAGAAACTGGAATCACTCGGACTGCAATTGAAAAGCAATAAATCAACCCCTGTAACTGGAAGCTTTTCTGGCAAGACATTTTTATTCACGGGCACCATGGAAAGGATGAAACGATCAGAAGGAGAAGCATTGGTCGAACAAAATGGAGGGATACTACTGTCTGGCGTCAGCAGCAAACTGGATTACCTGATCGTGGGCACGGATGCGGGATCGAAACTCGAAAAAGCAAAAAAAATCAACACCATTCACATCATTGATGAAGAAACATTCATGAAAATGGCCGGTTTTCAGGAAAAAACCAACTGAAAAGGCGTTCATAAAATATCACAATAAGCCGGATAGAAATTTTTTTTGAACAAAACGCGGCTATTTTATTATATTACGCGTGTTTAAACGTCTGCAATATGATAAAGAAAATAGCAGGTGAAGTGTGGAAACCATTGCAGTTCCCCGGCTGGAAAGACCTGCGGAAAAAATACGCAGTCTCAAGCCACGGTAGGATTGCATCTTACACTGAGGGAATACATAGCGACGGAAAGCTGCTCAGTGGATCCCTTACGACAGGTTACAAGAGCCTGAATCTCCATCGGCCCAATAGTAAAGGAACGATCTATGTGCACCGAGAGGTGGCGAAACTTTTCCTCAAGAAAAGTTCACCCAAACAAAAGTTCGTGGTACACATCAACCACAACAAACTCGACAACAGATCCTCCAACCTGAGATGGGCAAATCAGGTAGAAGTTTCCAAACACCAGCAGAAATCTCCGTCGAAAATCGCATATAAAGCTGTCCAGGCCGCCCGGTCGAAAGGGCTGAAGTTGAATATCACCCAAGTGAAGGCGATCAAAAAAACCCTGGGAGACCCCAGACGCAAACTCACCTACAGGCAACTGGCTGAAAAATACAATGTGAGTGAGATGACGCTCTACCGCATCAGGAGCGGTGAGAACTGGGGCAGGATATGATCATTGGATTCCTTTCTGTCTTCACTACCTTGCAGCCAAAGGAAACAAGATGCTCCGTTCTTCCACGCTTAGATTTCTGAAGGATCTCGAAAAGCACAACGATAAATCCTGGTTCGATGAAAATCGGAGTGCATATGAGTTCGCAAAATCGGATTTCGAGGCATTCATAAATGCCCTGCTTGCAGATCTATCCCGATCGGATGAATCCATCGCCTCGCTGACCGCAAAATCCTGCATGTTCCGCATCAACAGGGATGTGCGTTTCTCAAAGAATAAACAGCCTTACAAAAATAATTTCGGGGCTTCAATGAATAAAGGCGGGAAGAAATCCCTTATGGCAGGGTATTATTTTCACCTCGAGCCCGGAGCGACATTCGTTGGCGGTGGATTATGGATGCCGATGGGCCCCGAACTGGCTAAAGTGAGACAAGAAATCGACTACTGCTTCGATGAATTCA